>NZ_SMTT01000004.1 GCF_004357905.1 Campylobacter lari
TAGCAATTTTGAAGAAAAAAAGTAAATAGCAAAACATGAAATAAACAATATAATAATAGAAAAAATAATTTGCTTATATGCGTCTTTTAAAACCAACATTTCCAACTCATCTTGCTTTTGAGTTGCACAAGCAATATAGCTTACTTTAGCTTTTGAATTATCTATATTAGCGCAAATTCCAAATCTTTCTTCTTGTGTATCAACGCTTATATATTCAAATGTTTTATAATCTCCAAATTGCTGATGATATTTTTTTATCTCTTCTATACTTGGATGTTGAGTTAAGATTAGTGATTTATTATTTGATGCAAAAGGAATAGAGCTTGTTGTATCAAAAACAAAAACATTTCCTGGAAGTTTTTCAAAGGTCTTTTGCAAAGATGTTAGCAGTAAATCAACACCTAAAACACCTATCAACTTACCATTTTTCTTGATCGGGGTAGAATAAGTAAAACTAGGTAATTTTGTAACAGAATCTTCATAAACATCGCTTATAAACACTCCATCATTTGCAATAGCCCCTTTATACCAGTCTCTAGAAGTAGCATCGTAACTTGGATCATCATAAGAAGAAACTCCACCACCTCTTTTTCTAAAATTAACTCCTTTTTTATCAGAAACAGTATCGCTTACAAGCATAGTTCCATCGGGAAAACCAACATAGACAGCTAAAGTATTTGATCCATCTTTAAAAATTTTTAAATCATCTCCTAGTATTTGCTCCATAGAATCAAAATTTAAAACTTGATTTTTTCCCAAAGAATCAATGTATTTTTTTATGGCAAGTAAAATATCTATATAACCATCAACATATCCTTCCACTTGAGTTTCTGTGATCAATAAATAATCTTCATTCGCTTGTTTACTGTTTGAAATTAAATTATTTCTACTAGAAACAAATGCCATTATAGTGATTATTGATAAAGCTAAAAAGACAATAACACCAACAACAATGGACAATTTATTTTTCACACTCATTTGTGTATTTACATTCATATATCTCCTTTTTTGTATTTAAATTGAAGTATTTTAGTAAATATATTTTATCAAAAAAATAATAAATTTTAATAAAAATTATATATTATGACAAAATATTTGTTTATTATTTAAAATAATACTCTGCTGGTTTAGTGAAGAAAAATGAGGTATATAAGCATAACCGCTAATAGGATTTATAACTATACATATATGCTGATCTTGTTTATTAGATAATCTTATAATGCAATCATTATTAAAAGAAGCAAGTTTATCATAAGGACGCATAGCATTTTTCAAAGGTGTATATAAGCGACCATAATCATCAAAAATTAAACGCGTACTTCCCTTGCAAGCACCTTCAAACAAAACTTTTGAAATACCATATGTTTTTTCTATATTATATTTTAAATTCGCCTTAGAATCATTTTGATTTATTACTCCGCTTTGTCCTGAGTTCATCAATAAGTTTGGATTAATTAAATCAACAGCTATTTCTCTGTCTTTATTAATCATGTTTTTACCTATATTTGCATTACCATCACCATTTTTATCTAAAAAAATAGTATAAGTTTGTTCATTATTTGTAGCTGACTTTGAGCGTATGAAATATAATTGCCATTTGGCTTTAAACCACTCTCGTTTAGCAATGTTAAATTCTTTTACTCTAAAATCATTTTGTATTAATGCTAAATGTCTTGTGTATTTAATATCATTTAAAATTTGTTCAGCCCCTAAACGCAAATAGTCAGGTTTGTAATAAAAATACCCCATAGAAAACAATAAAGACAATATAATACAAACAAAAACTAGTTCTATTAAAGTAAAAGCTTGTTTCATTTTATATAATAATAAATTTTATGCTTACCTAAACTAACATATATCTTACTAGCTTTTTTACTAGAATGAAGTTCTAATTTACCTTTGGAAATACCATAAAATTTAAGTCTTAAAGCTAACTCTTTATCTTTAGTGAAAATATGTGTAAAATTTCTTTGTTTTAATTTTAAAGACAATTCTTTAGCAATATGATAATCATAAGCAAAATGTTTTTTTGGATCTTTTAATAAATAATAAAAACTTTGATTAAAAATAATACCAAGATAAAAAAATAGTAAAAAAACTAAAGAGCATTCTATAAAAATTTTATGTTTTAGGCGTAATTGTGGCATTCTTGAGCGATAAGAAGACATTAAATAACGAACTAATAATGGAGTACAAACTACACAAAAAGGTAAAAAGTCTTCTAAAAAAAGTCTTTGTCTTATAGAAAAAATCAAACAAAAAACAAAAGTAGTTGCACTAATAAACCATAAAAGAGGTTTATCATCTTGTAAAAGAATTCTATAAATAACATAAAAAAAATAAAGAAAAATTAAAGGTGAAAAGCAAGCTGCAAAAATACCTAAAGTATCTAAAAAATATCCTTTAGGTTTTCCACTTGCATCAAAACCATAAATACTCATTGCAATAGCAAATAAAATCAAAGAGCATGCAATAAGTAATTTATCTTTTTTATATATAGCAAAAAAGAAAAAAGATAAATATAAAATTACAAAATTTCCATCTACAAAAAGAACTAAAAAAAACAAGATATAAAATAAAAAGAATTTTTTATATTCAAACAGCACCAAAATCAAAAGCGTAAAAAATATTACTACGCTAGATTCATTGATAAGCAAAGCACTGGCTACACTACTAGGAAGTAATATAAAAAGCACAACAGAAATAAAAGCATCAAAAGAAGTTTTGGTGTATCTTAAAGCCAAAATATACAACAAAATACAACTTAAAGAATGCAACAAAACAAACGGGAGTCTTAATCCAAAATCATTTTGTCCAAGAAGAGTAGTACCAAATCTAGCAATCATAGCAATTAAGCTATGATCGTAAAAATAAATTTGTGCTTCACTATAGCTGATAGATAAAGTGCTTACACCATATAATAAAGCACAAAAATCAAAAAATAAAACGGCTAATAAATACCTTTTCATTTTTGATTAGTCAAGTTTTACAGGCCCATTACTTGCGTGAGATTGTAAAAATCTTAAAATTCTATCTTTTTCCGCATCAGTGATTTTAGCAAAACCTTGCATAGCAGATAAATATGCATCCCATTCTTCCATTAAATGTTCTTTTGGTTTATGTGCTGCGTGACAACTTGTGCAAGTATCATAATAAGTTAATTCTATCTCATCCCAAGCAAGAATTTCTTGATCGGTCAAATCTTTACTTTTAACTAAAAATTCCATTTCATTACTTGCATTTTTACCATTTAAAGTAAGTAAAAGATAAATTCCATCTTTGGTATAAGCAAGGCTTTTTGGATTTGACTCCACAACCTCACCTTTGACTTTAATTAAAGAGTATTCACCTTCTTCTTTTATAAGCTCCACTTTAGAGCCTTCATAAATTTGTCCTACTACTTTTTTACTAGCACTATCTAAAAGATCTACTTTTTCATTAAAAATAAACATATCTTTAGCAAACAAAGCACTAGCTAAAAAAGTTAATGTCAATATAATTTTCTTCATTTTAAGCTCCTATGATTTCTGGTGGTGTAGTTGAATTATAAGGTTTTATAACTTCTTTTAGCTTTTTAATACCCACTAAGCAAGTATTTACACTAGTTGCTTGAGCCATAGTTGAAGTTGGTCTTGAGCTTGTTAAAACATTTACATGGCCTGCATTACATCTTGGCTTGCTATCGCTTACATCTTCAGGGTCATACCAAGCACCCTCTTGGATACTAATAACCCCTTCCATGATATTATCTGTTACAAAAGCACCTGCTAAAAGTGATCCACGATCATTATATACTTCTACAACTTCTCCGTGGGTAATGCCAAGTTTTTTAGCATCATTTGTATTAATCATCACAGGCTCTCTACCTTGAATTTTATACAAATCTCTTACCCAAGTATTATCAAGTTGAGAATGCACTCTATATCTTGGATGTGGACTTACTAAATGGAAAGGATATTTTTTAACTAATTTTTCATTACCCAGCCACTCTGCAGGCTCAAACCATGTTGGATGTGCTTTAAAATCATCTAAATTGTATTTTTCAAATTTTGGAGAATAAATTTGGATTTTTCCACTTTCTGTTGCAAGTTTATTTGCCACAGGATCGGCTCTAAATTCAGAGTGTCTTACAAAATTATAAGCTTCTTTTGGTGGTTCAAAATGGATAAAACCTTGTTTCCAAAAGTCAGCAAATTCCATAT
The DNA here is from genome assembly GCF_004357905.1 of Campylobacter lari. NCBI lineage: Bacteria > Pseudomonadati > Campylobacterota > Epsilonproteobacteria > Campylobacterales > Campylobacteraceae > Campylobacter > Campylobacter lari. Next base: position 4,203 of record NZ_SMTT01000004.1, read on the forward strand.
AATAAGGACAATCACTTCTTCCATAAAAACCTTCAAGCCATTGTTGTTTTGTTTTATTACCTGTAAATTTTTTATGCTCTCTCTCGCCAATTCTTTTTGCTAATTCTTCGAAAATATCATAGTCATTTCTACTTTCAAAATAAGGCTCAATTACTTTTTTCATAGCATAAACATAATCTTGAGAATAAGAGCCACCAAAGCTAATATCATCTCTTTCTAAAGTTGTAGTTGAAGGTAATACAATATCTGCCATTTTTGCCATAGGAGTCCACCAAGGCTCATGTACAATTAATGTATCAAGTGTTCTTAAAGCTTTGATAAGTTCATTTGTATTTGGATGATGGCCCAATACAGAAGCGCCCACTACATACATGAGTTTAATTTTAGGATAAGTGATTTCTTTACCTTTAAATTTAACTGTTTTACCTGGATTTAAAATAGCTTCTGAAACTCTACTTGCAGGAATATTAGTATCAAGATTATTTTTACCTTGTGGTAAACCTACTGGTAATCTTACACCTGAAAATGCTTGACCACCACCTGAATAATGCATAGAAAAACCAAATCCACCACCAGGCAAGCCTACTTGACCTATCATTGAAGCTAAAACCATTAAAGTCCAATCAGCTTGCTCGCCATGGTGTGCTCTTTGCATAGCCCAGTTACCTGCTAAAAAGGTTCTATTTTTTACAAAAGTATCTGCTAATGCAGTAATAACTTTTTCTTCAACGCCGGTAATATTTGCAGCCCAAGCTGGAGTTTTATCAATACCATCAGTTTTTCCAAGCAAATAAGGTAAGAATTTGTCAAAACCATCAGTGTATTTTTCAATGAATTTTTTATCATATTTTCCACTTTTATATAAATAATTCATCATACCAAGCATTAAAGCAACATCAGTATTTGGACGAATCTTAATCCACTGGGCATTTAAAATTTCTGCTGTTTGAGTATATTGAGGATCGATAGTTATAAATTTAATTTTTGATTTGCTGTATTTTTTATAATAATCATCATTACCACGATTTGCAACTTTAAAATCAATTTGATTACATTTATAAAGATCAGCTCCCCATAAAACATAAACCTGAGTGTTTTCCAAAATAACTTCATGAGAAGTTTGTAAAGAATAAACTTCCAAATCTCCTACTATGCTAGCATTTACTTTACCAGCAGCACCATTACTATACTCACCATCAGTGCCAATATGGCCACCTAAAGCGGTGTTAAAAAATCTTCCTGCTACTGAGTTACAATTGTGCAATAAACCTACATGTCCCCATGCACCATAACTTGCATTAAATAAATTTTCAATAGGGGTTTCTTTTAATTTTTCCAATACAAGCTCTAAAGCTTTCTCCCAACTTACTCTTACAAAAGGTTCTTTACCTCTTAATTTAGGTCTTTTTTTACCTTCTAAAAAGCTTTTTCTAACACAAGGATACTTTACCCTAGTGTCTGAATAAGTTCTATCGATAATAGCATCAGTTATTACTGAAGGATGTTTATCAGATTTTTGTGGAGTAACTTTTACTATTTTTCCTTCTGAATTTACTTCAGCCCAAAAAGCACCAAAGTGAGTTGCATGAGGAATTTTTTTAGTATCGTAAAATTTTGTTTGTGCTGCCATTAAAGGATTAACGGAAGCAACTGCTGAAGTTGCAGCAAGACCTTTTAAGAATTTTCTTCTTGTTAAACTCATGTTTGTCCTTCCTTTTAGTTTAGTATTTAATTATATTGTATTATTTATAGCTAATAATAAACTAAATTTTAATACTCCAGAAAAAATCAATCCATTCTTTAGCTTCTTTAATATAAAATTCAGGGATTAATAATGCTGAAGTTTTGTAAAAAACACTTGCTACTTTAAGCTCTAAATGAGGAAACTTTTGACTTAAGACTCTCTTAATTTCTATCATAGTTTCACCACTATCTATGATATCATCTACCAAAAGAACTTTTTTATATGAACTAAGATCAGGAATATTAAAAATTTTAATCGTATCTAATTTTTGAGTATCTTCATAATGGATAGAATTTAAAGAAAATAAATTTCTATTACCCATACCTTCTGCTAAAAAATGGCCTAAAGTCATACCACCTCTTGCTATAGCAAGTAAAACATCGGGATTAAATTCCTCTTTTATTTTGCGCGTAAAAGGGATAATTTCTTTTTGAAATTCTTCATAAGCATAATAATACATAATCACTTCCTATAAAAATTGTAATAAAAATACCAATAATGAAATTGCACTTAAAATGATAATTCCAAGATTAATTTTATCAAATTCTTTTTGCATAATACGCATAAATAAATACGCAATAAAACCAAAAGCAAAGCCTGTTGTAATAGAATAAGTCAGCGGCATCATAATAATAATAAAAAACGCACTCACAGCTATTGCTTTATCTTTAAAATTAATATTTGCAACTTCCATAAACATTAAAACTCCAACAAGAACCAATACAGGATAAATAGAATTTGCGGGAATAGCTTTAAATACCGGTAGTAAAAATAAAGTGAAAACAAAACATATAGCAGTAACTAAAGCTGTAAGACCTGTTCTACCGCCTGCTTCAACTCCTGCTGAACTCTCCACAAATGCCGTTACAGTAGAGGTACCAACAACTGCTCCCATAGCTGAACTAACAGCATCTACCCCTAAAGTTTTTCCTAGTTTTTTATCACCTTGTTTTGGATCATCAAATATTTTTCCTCTTGAGCCTACGCCCGTGATTGTCCCTACGCTATCAAAAAGCTGAGTAATAAAAAAAGTAAGCACTATAGGAATCATACTAAGCTCTAAAGCTCCTTTAATATCAAGCTTACCAAATATTGCACTTAAACCATTATCTCCGTTTATAACTGGCATCGATAAAAGTTGTTCTGGAAACCTAGCTCCATCAATACCAAAAATCCAAGCACACAAAGCACTTACAAAAACAGCTAAGATAAAAGCAGCTTTAATCCTCCAAGCCCAAAAAACAAAAACTAAAAACAAACCAAATAATCCAAAAAGTACTTTAGTGCTTGAAAAATCTCCCAAGCCTACTAAAGTTGCTTCGCTTTTGGTGATAATTCCCATTTGCACAAGTCCCATAAAAGCTATAAAAGTTCCAATACCCGCTGATATAGCTTTTCTTAGATCATTTGGTATGCTTTTTATAACCCAAATTCTAAAATTAGTAAAAGATAATAAAGTAAAAACAATACCTGATAAAAAAACAGCCCCCAAAGCACTTTGCCAAGGAATTTGATAAGTATTACACACGCTAAAAGTAAAATACGCATTTAATCCCATGCCTACACTCATAGCCACAGGAGTATTAGAGAAAAAAGCACTTAAAGTAGTAGCTATAATAGTTACCAAAGCGGTTGCTACGATTAAAGCTTCTAGTGGCATACCTGAATTACTCATTATATTAGCATTAACTGGTATAATATAAATCATTGCTAAAAAGGTAGCAATACCTGCATAAATTTCAGTTTTTACATCGCTATTATGCTCTTTAAGTTTAAAAAAATCCATTTTAATCCTTAATAAATTTTTAGTTCATTATATAAACTATCTCGCTCTATTGCTATATAACCTGAACTTTGAATCATCTCTATGAAGGTTTTTAAACTTAAGCCATTTGAACTTTTTGCTCCACCTGCACTTTGTATGCTTTCTTTTTCTATGGTACCATCTAAATCATTTGCGCCAAAATCTTGAGCCACCATAGCTAAATTTATACCCATAGTTGCCCAATAAGCTTTGATATTTTTAATATTATCAAGCACTATTCTTGCTATAGCTAAAGTTTTTAAAATTTCCACCGAGCCAAGTGGCTTTTTACCTGTAATAAAACTATTATCTTGTTGCCAAACTAAAGGAATAAAAGCATTAAACCCACTTGTTTGATCTTGGAGATTTCTTAATCTTATCATGTGATTAATTCTATTTTCTCTACTTTCTATATGCCCAAATAACATAGTAGCATTACTTTGTTTGCCTTTTTCATGCCAAAGTTTGTGAATTTTTAGCCAATTTTCACTACTTACCTTACCATGACAAATTCTTTTTCTAACTTCTTCATCAAAAATTTCAGCTCCACCACCTGGCATAGAATCAACACCATACTCAAGCATTTTTTCTATCACTTCTTCATAACTCATATCAAAAGCTCTACTTAAAAAATCAACCTCAGCAGCAGTTAGAGCTTTAATGTGTAAAAATGGATATTTTTCTTTAATCATTTTAAAAATTTCTAAATACCACTGCCATGATGTATTTTTATTGTGCGCTGAAACAATATGAATTTCTTTCGTATCTCTTAAAACTGTCTCATCAACTATTTTCATTATCTCTTCATGTGTCATAGTGTAAGGATTAGGATTTTTCCTATGTGCTGAAAAAGCACAAAATTTACAAGTATCTGCACATATATTTGTAGGATTAATATGTCGATTGATATTAAAATAAACCTTTTTGCCATGCAAATTAGTACGAATTTTTTGCGCATATTTAGCTAAAGTAAAAAGCTCTAAATCCCAAAGTTTATTAGCCTCTTCTTCGTTTAATCTTTCTTGATTTTCTAATTTTTCTATAATTGTTTGCATATTCTTACCATATTTTTAATTTTAAACTACAATTATAATTTTAACTTACTTAAAATTTAATACAAAGTATTTTTTGGTATGATTTTAATAAAAATTTAAAGCAAGGAATAATTTTCAAAAATGGATATGCAAAAAATTCAAAAATTAAAAAATTCTTTAAAAGACTATGAAGCATATTGTTCTAGACTTTTTTTAAAGCAAGGTTCTTTTAGCTTTTACCATTCTAAAGAGATTGATCGTTTTATAGAAGATATTTATGAGCTTGTTTTAAATGATTTTTTTGATGATTTTTTTCCACATAATGACAAAATTCCTTTTTGTATTATCGCCATTAAACAATATGCTAAAATGAATTTAAGCATAAAAGAAAATATTGATTTATTGCTTATTTATAAAGATATAAAAGCTTATAATATTAAGCCTTTAATGAAAGCATTTATTACTTTTTTAAACGATATTGGTTTAAGCATTAACTATCAAATTTGTGAAATAAATGGACTTTATAATATAGCTAAAAATGAGCTTAAACAAAATATTTTACAATATCGCTATATTAGTGGTTCTAAGATTTTATTTAAACAAATCAAAGAAAAAATTTCCCAAGCTCAAGATGAGTTAAAAGAAGAATTTGCTCTAAAAATCTTGCATGAATTTAACCCTTATTATCAACCTTTAATCAAGCAAGAATTTGATATTAATAAAAATTTTGGCGGTTTAGATGAGCAACTTAATATAGAAAATTTAAATATTTTATTTAAAGATTCTCCCAAAAATTACATGCTTAATTTTATCAATGAAAAAGAATTTAGCGAATTTAAGCTTGCGAGTGATTTTTTATTTTCACTTAAATGTGCAATGAATCTTTTAGAAGGTAAAAACACAAATTTATTTTTAATACAAAATTCACAAGAACTTGCTAACTTAATGCATAAAAAAGAAAAGAAAAATTTAGATCTTAAATCCATACTCATTCAAAAAGCAATGCAAAGTATGCAAATTTGTGGAATTTATACACATTTTTTAGCAAGGTGCATCCAGGAAAAACATTATAAAGAAAATAAACTTTATGAAATACAAGATAACTTTTTTACTCATTCAGATGAAAATGAAAATTTAAATTCAATACTCAATCGACTTTTAAAACTAGAAGATGAGGATTTTATTTTTGATATTAAACTAATTTTTGCATTAAAAAGAGCAAAAAATAATGATGAAAATTTGGAGTTATTTAAAGGTATATTAGAAAAAAAACATTCTTTTAGTATTTTAAAACTACTAAACAATGCAAACATTTTAAAAGATTTTTGCAAACCATTAATTCAAAGTAAATTTTTACTCGAAGAAGAAGGTGTTTATAGCGCATTAGATAGAGCATTACTTTGCTTAAAATACTTTGAAGAAAAAGATTGCAAATTTGATAAAAAAACACTTCTAATAATAAAGCTTACCATACTTTTAAGTGCTATTCATGAAGAAAATGAAATTTCTTTAGCTAATATTTACAGAGCTTATGTTGGAAAATTCCAAGTTGATAATGAACTTTTAGATTTTGGCTTAAGATTATTTAAAAATTTCAATGCTTTTAAAGATATTATAGAAAAAGAAGATATTTATAATTCTACTATTGTATTAAATTTTATTTCCAAATTAAATGATACTCATACCCTAAAAACCTTACATCTTTTATCTTTTTGCAATGCTAAAGCTTTGGGTATAGAAAATCATTTTTATTATAAAAGTTTAGAAAGATTGTTTCAAAATGCACTAGAAGGTTTTGAGGATGAAAATTTAATTGATGAGAGTCAAAGAAGGGTAAAAAAAGAACAAACCCTAAAAAGAAGCAAGGCTTTTTTAGATCTTGATGAGCAAACTCAAAACAATATCACTCATATTAAATCTAATCTCTTTTTTATAAAAAATAGCTTTGAAAAAATTATTAAAATAACACAGATTGCGCAAAAAGAAAATTTTACTTTTTGGCTTGACAATCAAGATAATTTTACTCTAGAGCTTATAATGAATAGAAAAAATAATCTTGAAAATATACTCAACACTTTAAGTTCTTTAAATTTAGTCTTTATGAGTTTTTTTGAATTATTTGATGAAAAAGTTTATCTGAAATTTGAATATTCAGATATAGTAAGTGATAATCAAAAACAAAGTTTAGAAAATTTACTTAATTCTAAATTACATTTAAAAGTACAAAAAAAAGCAAAAAAACCAAACATTAAAAAAGATGAATTAAAATTAGACATGAATTATTCCAAAAGCTATGCCAAAATAACCTTAAACACAAAAGATCAAAAAGGTTTAATGGCTTATGTAATGGATGTGCTTGTAAGATATGATATTATCTTAAGTGCAGCAAAAATTCAAACTATAAAAGAAAGAACGCGAAATGTTTTGATTTTGCATAAAAATGAAAGCTTGCAAGATCATAAAGATCAAATTCTTAAATCACTAATAAGCGAGTAAAAGATGTGTGGAATAGTAGGTTATATAGGAACTAAAGAAAAGAAAAAAATCATATTAGAAGGTTTAAAAGAGCTTGAATATAGAGGTTATGATAGCGCCGGTATAGCAGTAATGAAAGATGGAGAATTAGACTTTTTTAAAGCGGTTGGAAAATTAGAAAATTTAGCTAATAAGACTGCTAATTTTAATAGTGATGGATTTGGGCTTGCTATAGGCCATACGCGTTGGGCAACTCATGGAAAACCAACCGAAATAAATGCGCATCCACATTTAGGACAATACTCTTGTGTAATACATAATGGAATCATAGAAAATTACCAAGAATTAAAAACAAAACTCACACAAGAAGGTATTAATTTTCTAAGTCAAACTGACACTGAAGTTATTGTACATTTATTTGAATATCATGCGAGTAATTTAGAGCCATTTGAAGCTTTTAAAAAGACTATAGCTGAACTAAAAGGTGCTTTTGCAATCTTACTTGTGAGTAAAAAAGATCCTAATACAATTTATTTTGCTAAAAATGCTGTACCACTCATCATCGGAAAAAATGGCGATGAAAATGAATATTATTTTGCATCAAGTGATGCACCTTTAGTTTCTTTAGTGGATAAAGTAGCTTATCTTGAAGATGGAGATTATGGATATGTTAATTTAAATGAATGCAAAATTTGTCATGATCAAGCTTATATACAACCTACTTTTGTGGCTTTAAGTCAAGATAAAAGTTATGCTCAAAAAGATGGTTATAGATTTTTCATGGAAAAAGAAATTTATGAGCAAAGTAGAGTTTTAGGCGAAGTTTTAATGGGACGATTACAAGGTGAGCAGATTGTTTTTGAAGATATAGATGAAACTCTTTTACAAAACATAGATGAAATCACACTTTGTGCTTGTGGTACAAGCTATCATGCAGCATTAAGTGGGGCTTATTTACTTGAAAGACTTGCAAAAATTAAAACTAAAGTTGAAGTAGCAAGTGAATTTAGATACAGAGAAGCTATTATAGGTAAAAATACTCTTTTTATAGTAATCTCTCAAAGCGGTGAAACAGCTGATACATTAGAAGCTTTAAAAATAGCAAAAACACAAGGAGTTAAAACTTTAGCAATATGTAATGTGGATAATTCTAACATCGTGCGTTTGGCTGATATATCTTTACTTACTAGAGCGGGCATTGAAAAAGGTGTAGCTTCAACTAAAGCATTTGCCACTCAAGTAGCAACTTTATGGATGCTTGCAATCTATCTTGCACAAAAAGCAAATTTAGATATGAGTAAAGAAATCAAAGCTCTAAGAAGCTTGCCAAGTATAGTTAAAGTTGAACAAAACTTACATGAAAAAGTACATAGAATTTCAAAAAGATACCTACATGGCCATGGCTTTTTCTTTATAGGAAGAGATGTATTTTATCCATTAGCACTAGAAGGAGCTTTAAAACTTAAAGAAATTTCATACTTACATGCTGAAGGCTATCCGGCAGGAGAGATGAAACATGGACCTATTGCTCTAGCAGATAGTGAGCTTTTTACCGTTGCATTAATGCCGCAAAATTGTCTTTATGAAAAAACAAAATCAAATGTAGAAGAATTAGCTGCAAGGGATTCTACTTTACTTGCTATCTCTCCACTTGATTTTGATTTAAGTGATGATTTTATAAAAACTTCAAAACAAGAGCACTATATGTGCGAATTTTTCGAAATGATGGTAATCTTACAACTTCTAGCTTTAGAAGTTTCTATAAGACTTGGCAATGATGTGGATATGCCAAGAAATCTAGCAAAAAGTGTTACAGTAGAATAATATTTGTGTAGTTTTGAAAAAAACTACACTTTTTTAAAAAATTTTATAAATACTTCTTAAATTATAAGCAAACTTTAGGGTTTATTTAGTTTAAATATCACAACTTATTTTATTACAAGGAAAGGCCATGGAATACAGAATCGAACACGATACTATGGGAGAGATTAAAGTTCCTAATGATAAATATTGGGGAGCACAAACTGAAAGAAGTTTTGAAAATTTTAAAATTGGTTGTGAAAAAATGCCAAAAGTTTTAATTTATGCTTTTGCAAATCTTAAAAAATCTTTGGCTTTAGTAAATAATAAACTTGGCAAATTAGATGATGTTAAAAAAAATGCTATCGTGCAAGCTTGCGATGAAATTGTAGCAGGAAAATTTGACGATAATTTCCCATTAGCAATATGGCAAACAGGTTCAGGCACTCAAAGCAATATGAATATGAATGAAGTTATAGCAAACCGTGCAACTGAAATTATGGGTGGAGATTTTAGAAAAGAAAAGCTTGTTCATCCAAATGATCATGTAAATATGAGTCAAAGTTCAAATGATACTTTTCCAACTGCTATGAGTATAGTTTCGGTAGAGCAAGTAGAGAAAAAACTTATCCCTGCTTTAGATGAGCTTATTGCAACTTTTGAAAAAAAAGTAAAAGAATTTGAAGGAATTATTAAAATAGGAAGAACTCACCTTCAAGATGCTACACCACTTACCCTAGCTCAAGAATTTAGCGGATATCTTTCTATGTTACTTCACTCAAAAGAGCAAATCATCGCTTCTTTACCTACATTAAGAGAACTTGCAATAGGTGGAACGGCTGTTGGCACAGGATTAAATGCTCATCCAGAACTTAGTGAAAAAGTAAGCGAAGAATTAAGCAAGCTAATAGGCACTAAATTTATTTCAAGTCCAAATAAATTCCATGCCCTAACAAGCCATGATGCAATTAATTTTACTCATGGAGCCATGAAAGGCTTAGCTGCAAATTTAATGAAAATAGCAAATGATATTAGATGGCTAGCAAGTGGTCCTAGATGTGGTCTTGGGGAATTAAACATACCTGAAAATGAGCCAGGAAGTTCTATCATGCCAGGCAAGGTTAATCCTACCCAATGCGAAGCTTTAACTATGGTTGCAGTGCAAGTTATGGGAAATGATGCAACTATTGGCTTTGCAGCAAGCCAAGGAAATTTCGAGCTTAATGTTTTCAAACCTGTGATTATTTATAACTTCTTGCAAAGCCTTGATTTATTAGCTGATGCTATGCATTCATTTAATATCCATTGTGCTGTTGGTATAGAGCCAAATAAAGAAAAAATAGATCATAATTTACATAATTCTTTAATGCTAGTAACTGCACTAAATCCGCATATTGGCTATGAAAATGCAGCTAAAGTAGCAAAAAATGCTCATAAAAAAGGTATTTCTTTAAAAGAAAGTGCTATGGAACTTGGCTTAGTAAGCGAAGAAGACTTTGCTAAATTTGTAGATCCTACAAAAATGATAGGAGTAAAAAAATAATCAAAAGACTAGGAATAACCCTAGTCTTTTTAAGGATTTAAATGATTTATGAAAATGATTTTTTATTTATAGAAAAAGAAGATTCTCAAATTCCTTGGGTGAAAATTTTTACTAAAGAAAACTACAAAGAATTAAGTGATTGTCCAACCTTTTTGCAAAATATGCTTTTTCAGTATGTTTTAGCTTGTGAGTTAAGCCTTAGAGAATACTACAACCCAGAAAAAATCAACATAGCTTCCTTTGCAAACTATGTACCAAGAGTGCATTTTCATGTTATGGCACGTTTTAAAGAAGATGGGTTTTTTCCTGAAAGTATGTGGGGAAAACAGCAAAGAGAAATTAAGGATTTAAATTTACCTGATTTTGAAGGATTTACATCAATATTACTTAAAAAAATAAATAATATTCATGTTTAAAAATTTATTAATTCTAGTTATCAAGTCCTATCACATCATCTACTTAGGATTATTTTAGTACAAAAATCATATAAGTTTAAAATATGAGAAAATCAAACTATAAGCTTGATAATAATTCATCTTTGTTTTTATAAAAGGTCAAATAACTTTTTTTTAAAACTCATGTTTTTATTAAAAACAGCAAATAAATTATTTAATATAATAAACTAAAATTTCAAAAAAGAAAGGTTTAAATTATGAAGCAATTGTTATTTTTACTTACACTTTGCTCATTTGCATTTTCCACGCAATGTGAGGTTAAAATAAAGCAAATTCAAAAAGAAATAGCTTATGCTAAAATTACAATCATCAAGAAAAAGCTTTAAGTTTAGAATTAGCCTTAAAAGAAGTCCAGGCAGATTGCGCAAAAGATCCTCTTTTTTATGATAAAAAATTAGAGGGCAAAAAACTTAAAGAGCAAGAGATAGAAAAAATCGAACAAGAGTTAAAAGAATTAAAAAAACAAAAAGATTATATGAGTAAAACAGAGTATAAAAATAAAAAACAAGCTTTAAAAGACAAAAAAGACAAAATCAAAAAAGAGATTGAAGAATACATCAACAAACTCTAATTTAATTCCAAATTTGCCACCACTTTTTATTTTACTGTTTTAATTTTTGCATTAAAATATTTTGATTTTTTAATGCAAACTCATTTTCTCCATCAAGCTTTGATAATTCTTTGGTATATTCTAAAACTTGTTTACTCAATCATTTTATTAAAAAATTCTATAGCCTTTTGATAATCTTCCAAATTCTCAAAGTCGCTTCTTAAACAAGAGCTAGATCAATATAAGTTTACAATTTTTTTAAGGCTTTTGTTTGCTTATCTAAAAGTATATAAACCTAGCTCTGTTAAAATATACTAAATAATATGTATTATCTAGTACATGGTTTTATTGAAAGCCAAAAGTACTTCTTGAAATTTCAAACAATTAAATCTACAAAATGCTCTATTATGATAAGCTTCCAAAAACAATACGCTCGCTTAAGACTTCATCGCATTTTTCAAATTCTGAATTTTCAAAATATTCTTTAGCTAAATCTGATAATTCAGTGATTAGATTATCCAAATATTAATCCTAGTTTTGATTTTCTTTATTTAAACTTTTCAAAAATTCTTCTATATTATATTTTGTTCTATAAGTTTCACTCATTAAGTGAATCAAAATATCTCCTAAATCAAGCACAGTCCATTCTTCACTACTTTCTATATTTAAAAACTCCTCACCTTTGCTTTTAAGATTAGTTTTTAAATCATCAATCAAAGAAAGCGCGTGTCTTTCCCCCATAGTAGTAGCAATCACTACAAATTTAACAAAATAATCCTTATCTTGCATATCAAAGCTTTCTATTAAATCTGCTTTTTTATCATCTAAAATCTGCACTATATTATTAATTCTTTCTTGCATTGTTTTCCTTTTGTTAAATATTTTTAAATTTAGAATAATAAAGCTTAACTTCTTCTTTGATTTGCTCACAAACTTGCGTTGTTTGTAAAGTTTGTCTTATAAAAGATGAAGAGATATTTACTTTAGTATCTAAAGTTTTAAAATGTTTTGGTATAAAAATATCATCTCTTTTAGCTATAACAAATTCTACCAAATTTTGCAATCTTTCAAATTCATGCCATTTTTCAAGACTTTGCAAATGATCAGCTCCTAAAATAAGATAAAATTTTGAACTTTCATATTGCTTATATAAAAATTCAACACTTTCTATACTAGGCACAGGTCTTTGCTTTTTTATTTCAAAATCACAAATTTCAACTTTTATTAAGCTTCCCCAAATTTCCTTGCACCATTTTAAGCGTCTTTGTTCATCTGCAGTAAATTCTTGTTTAAAAAGACTAATAAAAGTAGGCATAATAATGAGCTTATCAAGCTCTAAATTTTCTAATGCATTTAAGACTATAGCATTATGACCTAAATGAGGCGGATCAAAACTACCGCCAAAAAGTGCGATTTTCATTAAAATTTAACCTTTTTTTAGTAGAATTTTATCTACTTAATCATAAAAAGGAAATGAAAATGGCTGTAAAAGTTGCAATAAATGGCTTTGGACGCATTGGAAGATGTGTTGCAAGAATTATCATGAAACGCGATGATATAGAACTTGTAGCGATTAATGATACTACTGATATTGAACTCACAAAATATCTTTTTAAATACGACACCGTTCATGGGACATATGATGGTAGTGTTGAAAATGAAAATGATGATTTAATAATTGATAATAAAAAAATAAAAGTTTTAAAAAGTAGAAATGTGGCAGATTTAGACTTTGCAAAATATGGCGCACAAATTGTTTTAGAATGTACCGGTGCACACTTAACTATGGAAAAATGTCAAGGATTTTTAGATCATGGAGTGCAAAAAGTCATCATGAGTGCACCTGCAAAAGATAAAACTCCAACCTATGTTTTAGGAGTAAATGCACATGAATACAAAGGCGAAAATATCATCTCAAATGCAAGTTGTACCACTAACTGTCTAGGACCAATTTGTAGAGTTTTACAAGATAATTTTGGCATAGAAAAAGGTTTAATGACTACTATACATGCTTACACCAATGGTCAAAGTATTATCGATGCAAAAGCAAGAGATAAAAGAAGATCACGCGCTGCTGCACAAAATATCATCCCTACTTCTACCGGTGCAGCAAAAGCTATGAAGCTTGTTATGCCTGAACTTGATGGAAAATTACATGGTCAAAGCATGCGTGTGCCTGTAGCTGATGTATCAACTGTAGATTTAACTGCAACTTTAAAGAAAAAAGTAAGTAAAGAAGAAATTAATGAAGCCTTTAGAAAAGCAGCTGCTAGTAATTTAAAAGGCATATTATTAGTTGATGATGAAGAAAGAGTTTCAAGTGATTTTATAACTTGCTCTTATGGTGCAATTGTAGCAAGTGATTTAACTCAAGTTATTTGTGATGATTTTGTTAAAGTGGTTGCTTGGTATGATAATGAATGGGGTTATTCTTCTCGTTTAGTAGATATGGCAGTATTTATAGCAAAGGCTTAAGATGAGTAGTATTTTATCGATTAAAGATATTGATCTTGCAAAGAAAAAAGTATTTATAAGATGTGATTTTAATGTTCCTCAAGATGAGTTTTTAAATATCACCGACGATCGTCGTATTCGCTCGGCCATCCCTACTATAAGGTATTGTTTAGATAATGGCTGTGCAGTTATTTTAGCTTCACATTTAGGGCGCCCAAAAGAGATAGCTTCAAAATACTCTTTAGAACCAGTTGCAAAAAGACTTGCACGCTTAATGACTAAAGAAGTCATCATGGCTAAAGATGTTATAGGCGAAGATGCAAAGAAAAAAGCTAGCGAATTAAAGCCAAGTGAAATTTTGCTTTTAGAAAATTTACGCTTTGAAAAGGGTGAAACCAAAAATGATGAAAATTTAGCCAAAGAACTTGCTTCTATGGCTGATGTTTATATTAATGATGCTTTTGGGGTTTGTCATAGAGCCCATGCTAGCGTTGAAGCTATTACAAAATACTTTGATAATACAAACAAGGGTGCGGGATTTTTACTCCAAAAAGAAATTGAGTTTGCAAGCAATCTTATCAAACACCCTGCACGTCCTTTTGTAGCCGTAGTAGGTGGTTCTAAAGTAAGTGGGAAATTACAAGCTTTGACTAACTTACTTCCAAAAGTAGATAAATTAATCATAGGCGGGGGTATGGCCTTTACTTTCTTAAAAGCTCAAGGTTATGATATAGGAAATTCTCTTTTAGAAGAAGATTTAATTGAAGAAGCAAATAAAATCTTACTCAAAGGTAAAAATCTAGGTGTAAAAATTTATCTTCCTGTGGATGTTACAGCAGCGCAAACTTGCTCTCAAGAAGCAGTAATGAAATACACTCCTGTGCAAGAAATTCCTGCAGGTTGGATGGGGCTTGATATAGGTCCTGCTAGTGTAAGGTTGTTTAAAGAAGCACTTTCTGATGCTCAAACTATATGGTGGAATGGACCTATGGGGGTTTTTGAAATTGATAAATTCTCAAAAGGTAGTATTAAAATGAGCCATTATATTAGCGAATCTCATGCAACAACTGTAATAGGTGGTGGCGATACTGCTGATGTTGTAGCAAGAGCAGGTGATGCTGATGAGATGACTTTCATTTCAACCGGTGGTGGAGCATCATTAGAACTTATAGAAGGAAAAGAACTTCCTGGGGTAAAACCTTTAACGATAAAGGACAATGAATGATTTTTGCAGCAAATTTAAAGTGCAATCATACAAGATCAAGCTTTGAACTTTATGCTCAAGAATTAAATCAAAATTTAAACAAAGAAGATGAAGTTTTCATCTTCCCTCCTAGTATAGCTTTTTTAAAAGACAATTTTTCCTTTCAACAAGGCGCGCAAAATTTCTACCCTTGTGAAAATGGAGCATATACCGGAGAAATAGGTAAAATTCACTTGGAAGAATTTAATATCAAAAGTGTTTTAATAGGCCATTCTGAAAGAAGAGCTTTAAATGAAAATGAAAGCTTTTTAAAAGTAAAGTTTGATTTTGCAAAAAATCTTGATTTTAATATTATTTATTGTATAGGCGAAAGTTTAGAAACTAAGAATGCTAACGAAAGCTTGGATTTTTTAAAAAAACAAATAGAAAATATTGACTTATCTTATAAAAAACTTATCATAGCATATGAGCCTATTTATTCTATAGGCACAGGAGTTAGTGCTAATCTTGATGATATTAATACCATACTTAATTTTTTAAGAGAATTTACTAACGCTAAGCTTTTATATGGTGGAAGTGTTAATCAAAGCAATGTTAAAGAAATTTGTGCTTTAAAAAATTGTGATGGAGTATTAATAGGTTCAGCCGCATTAAATGCAAATGATTTTTTAAATATGATACAAATAGCCAAAGGTTAAAAAATGTCTTTAAGCAATGAAGAATTAAAAAGCATATTAGAGCATAAAATTGCTCTATTAGAAAACTCGCACAAAGAAGAGAAAAATATCTCATTAGAAGCCGTAAATTCCATCATTAAAATTTTAGGTTTGCCAAATGATTTTGGCCCTTTAGCACATAGATATTTTCAACTTCACACCCCACCTAGTCTCATATGGCTTCATTTAAGTGAATGCACAGGGTGTAGTGAGAGTTTGCTTAGAACTTCATTGCCTGACTTTTTAGATCTGATTTTTGATTTCATTTCTTTAGAATATCATGAAACCTTTATGAGTGCAAGCGGACACCAAGCAGAATCGCATTTAGAGGAAGTTTTAGAAAAAAAAGATTTTCTTTTGGCCGTTGAAGGCGGGGTTTGTGCTATAAATCCTTTTTATCTAACCATAGGGGCACATGGTGAAAACGGATATGAAATTTTACAAAAATGTGCCAAAAATGCTAAAACAATCTTTGCTATGGGAACTTGCTCAAGCTATGGAGGAATTCAAGCTGCACATCCAAACCCTACCAAAAGCATAGGAATTTCTAAAGTCTTGGAAAAAAAAGTAATCAATATACCAGGTTGTCCTCCAAGTGATGTAAATATCATCGCAGCGCTTTGCTTTTATATATTATTTGAGCAAGACATGGCTTTAGATGAACAAAATAGACCTTTGGCTTTTTATGGTAAATGTTTGCATGATTTATGTGAAAGAAAAGCTAAATTTGAAGCAGGCAATTTTGCTCAAAGTTTTGATGATGAAAATATAAAACAAGGTTATTGTCTTTTTAAAGTAGGTTGTAAAGGACCTTATGCTTATAATAATTGCCCTAAGGTTAAATTTAACTCCAAAACCTCTTGGCCAGTAGCTGCAGGACATGGCTGTATTGCCTGTAGTGAAGAGAATTTTTGGGATGATTTTGGTTTTTATGAAAAACCTATGAGCAATGAATTTGCTTATAATGATTTTTCTATTATATTAGATGATAAAATAATTCATAATAGCTCTAACAATGAGCTTAATTCAGATAATATTTTGTTAGATTTAGAAAGCGATATTAGTGGAATTTTTTATCAAAATGACACAAAGATTAATTTTTTAGACTTTAGTTTTGAAACTAATCCTAAAGTTTTTTTAAATAATTTTGCAAAAACTAAAATGGCTATGACTTTAGTACAAAACTATCAAGAGCAATTTAAAACATATTATAATTTTATACAAGAAAATTATGATGATGAAAGCAAAATTAGCAATAATATCTTAGATTTATTTTATTTTATATATCCTTTTATTAGCGGAAAAAAATTAAGCCATTTAGATGAGTTTTTAGATCTTGCTTTAGCTTATAAGTTCAAACATCCTAGCAAATTTGATTTTAAAACTACCATTAATGAACAAGCAAAGCTTGATGTTTCTAAGTCAATGCGTATGCCTTTGATTTATATTTTAGGTGGTTTAGATAAAGAAGCTATTGCTTTTGGATTGATTTTTTCTTTAAAAGAAAATTTAAAACAGGCTTTAAAAGCATGTAAAAATATACATAACAAAAAACAAATTTTAATACACTCAAATAATGAAAAAATACTAAAATTATTTTGGGATTTAACGAGTGTTTAAAGACTTAATGATAAAATATTTATCTCCCTAGTATTTGAAATTTGCAAAGCTTAAAAACTTTGCAAATTTATTTAAGATTTAGTTATTTTGACGATATAACTTTATCTTGATTTGAAAGGAACATTATGCAAATTTCTAGCTACAACTCTCAAAATTTTTCTATGGATATAAAAACAAAAAATGGCAATCATCTTTCTTTTTCTATGTACGATAAAAAAGAAGCAAAATTAGATAAAGATGGAAATTCAGCATCTTTGAGTTTAAGAAATCAATTTGGTTTTTCGTTTTCATATAGTGGCACAAAACTTTCGCAAGAAGAAATTGAAGAAATTAAAGAAGCAGTAGCCAAAGTACAGCCTCAAATTGATGAATTTATGAAAAACTCAAGAGTAGGAACCTTAAAGCCAAAAGAGCTTATCACCACTGCGATGAAAATTGGCGATGCTCTGCCTATACCAAAAAATGAAGAGCATAAAAAAGCAACCTTGCATGAGTTATTTAATATTATGGATAAAAGTTTAAATAAAGAAATGACAAAAACTGATCTTGAAGATATTAAAAAACAGATTTTCCAAGATAGTGCTAAATTATTAGAAGAAATTTGGAAGCAATATAACAATCAAGAAAAGAAAAAAGAAGAAGAAAATAATAAAGAATTTGGATTTTACGCTTAAGAAGGAAAATAAATGCAAGTAAAAGATATTTTAAAAAGCATGCTAGAACTCCAGCAAAAATTAAATGATGATACTAATGGTATAGGATGGGAAAATGGCTATACCAAAGAAGGTAAATTAATTAGCTTTAGAAGATGCATTTATATGGAGTGTGCTGAACTTATTGACTCTTTTGCTTGGAAGCATTGGAAAAGTATACACACTCCTGCAAACTGGGATAATGTATGTATTGAAATAGTAGATATATGGCATTTTATCTTGAGTTTAATTTTAGAAGAATACAAAGAAAAACAAATTAATGATAAAAATTTCATAGCAGAAGAAGTTTCTTCTGTAAGTTTTTTTGATGATTTTTGCAAAGAAACTTCTAATCCAAATGAAGCAGATATTTATGGAATTTTAAATGATATTGAGCTTATTATCCATAAATGCAGTGGATTTGATTATGATTTAGGTGAGCTTTTAAGTGTCTATTTTATTCTAGCTAGAAAATGTGGCTTAAATTTCTTTAAACTTTACAAAACATATATTGGAAAAAATATTTTAAATCAATTCAGACAAGAAAATGGCTATAAAGAAGGCACATATAAAAAAACATGGAATGGTGTAGAAGATAATGAAGTTTTAAATCAAATTTTAAAAGAAACCTTAGATTATAAAGAAATTTACAAAAAACTTCAAAATTATTACGATGAATTAAAATGAATATTTTATATCTAAGCTTGCAAAATTTTTTTAGTAAACCTTTTTTAAAATTTTCTTTTTTGCCTTTTTTTGTTAGTTTAATTATTTTAGCCTTGCTTGTATTCTACACCTATGATATCTTTTTTTCTTATATTGAAGATGTCATTAGCGGAACTTTCATGGCTTGGTTTTTTAGCTTTTCCATAGTACAATTTTCACTTACATTTTTGAGTGCCATAGGTGGATTTTTCATAGTAGTTTTTGCCTCAGTATTTTTATCCATGCTAATTATTTCTTTTTTAACGCCTTATATAGTAAAAAAAATAAATCAAAAATACTACAACTATTTCATACAAAAAGAAGTAAATTCTTTAGAAGTTTTACTCAAAACATTTAAATTTATATTGACTTTTTGCGTATTATTTATAATCGCTACTTTTTTACTAATCATACCTTTTATAAGTATTGTGATTTATTATGGAGTTTTTTATTATTTATTTCATAAACTTTTACTCTTAGATGTATTAAGCAATGTCTTGGATAAAAATTCTTTTAATAATTTTTATAAGAACTCTTCACCTTTGAACTTTAAAATAAGTACTTTAATATTTTTTATTTTATCAAGCATTCCTTTACTTGGACTATTTTTACAAGTATTTTATGTAATTTTTTTAACTCATTTGAGTTACCAAAAGATCTTAAATTTAGAAGCTAAAAATAATGGATGAGAGAATTAAAAAATTCATTCATTCTCAAAAACTCTTAACCTTGAGCGTGCAAGATAATGATGAAATATATTGCGCAAGTTGCTATTATGCTTTTGATGATAAAAATCTTGCATTGATTTTTGCTAGCGAAGAACATACTAAACACATTCAGCTTTCTTATAAAAATCCAAAAGTAGGAGTTAATATAGCACTAGATACAAATATTATCAATCTTATTAAAGGAGTGCAAATTAAAGCTATTTTTAGAAAAGCTACCGCAGAACAAGAAAAAATATATTATGAAAAATTTCCCTTTGCAAAACTTGCAAAAGCTTGTATTTTTACTCTAAATATACAATGGGCAAAATATACCGATAATAAAATTCTACTTTCTAAAAAATTAGAATTTTTTATTTAAAAATATCCTAAAAATATAATATTTTTTAATAAAAATTAATTTTTTTATAATTTTTTAAATATTTTTTTAATAAAATTATACAAACCATCATAATCATAAAGTCAAATATTGACTTTGTCAAGGAGAAAAAATGCTCTCTTCTATTAAGAAATACCTACTAGGTAATTTTTCCAACAAAATAGCTTTCTTAGTTTGTATTTTTGTTGTAGTTTTGCTATGTGTTTTAGGTTTTTTTAATTATGTTAAATCTAAATCCAATAGCCATACACTGTTAGTTCAGTTTCAACAAAAGGTTGCTTTTGATGTGAGTAAAAGATTTGATTTATACGCAAGCGATAGGCGCAATATGATCAATTCTTTAACAAAATACATCAAAGAAAATAAAAATAATCTAAATTCAATACAATATACTAGTTTATTAAATTCTATAGGAAATTCTTTGGGTTTTGATTTAACCTATGTGGGTTTTGAAGATGGAACTATATTTAGATCAAATGGCAATAATCAAACTCCAGAAAGTGGTTATGATCCTAGATCTAGAGGATGGTATAAAGAAGCCAAGGGAAAAAGAGAGTTAATTGTCACAGATCCTTACATATCATCTAGTATGCAAAAACCAACCATTTCTTATGCTAGTCCTATTATAGACAATGGAAAAGTTATAGGTGTAGTTGCTGCTGATTATGATTTGAAAAAATTCTCAGAAGAAGTTTTGGCTATAGGTAAAACACCTTATTCACATGCTGCTGTTTTAGCTGATGATGGAACTTATCTTTTTCATACCGATTCTTCCAAAATCTTAACCTCAACTAATATTAGTAAAGATATTATTTCAAATTATTTTAAAACAACTGAAGGTGCAAACAAAGGTCTTTCTAGGGATATTTTCAAAATTCAAACTAAGGAAGAAGGGATCAAAGCTTTAATTTGTAATGGTAGTATCAATCCAAAATATACTATTTGCTCTATAGCTGATTATGATTTTTACAGCGATACAGCTAAACAAACATTGATGGAACAAATTATTATTTCCTTAATTGCTATTTTTATTACTTTGATTTTTATTAGAATAATCATTTCTTATAATCTTAAGCCAATTGCTATTATATCTTCAGGCTTGCATAATTTCTTTAACTATTTAAATCATAAAGACATTCATTCACACCCTATTAAACTAAAAACTCAAGATGAATTTGGGAAAATGGCAGATGAGATTAACGAAAATATCAATATCATCAAAGAAGCTCTAAGCAAAGACGCAAAAGCTATTGAAGAATCTGTAAATGTTGCTAGAAAAATAGAAACAGGTGAGCTTAATTTACACATTAGCTCTCATGCTAACAATCCACAAATTCAAGAACTCATAGATGTTTTAAATAAAATGCTTGATACTTTACAACAAAAAATTGGTAATAATTTAAACGAAATTCAAGCGGTATTTGATAGTTATAAACAATTAGATTTTACTGCAGCTATTAATACCCCAAAAGGCGATGTTGAAAAAGCAATCAATGCTCTTGGGAATGAAATCAAAAACATGCTTTCAAAATCACTAAACCAAGGTGAGTTATTAAATCAAAAAGCT
Source organism: Campylobacter lari (assembly GCF_004357905.1). Lineage (NCBI taxonomy): Bacteria > Pseudomonadati > Campylobacterota > Epsilonproteobacteria > Campylobacterales > Campylobacteraceae > Campylobacter > Campylobacter lari. The sequence continues at coordinate 25,670 of NZ_SMTT01000004.1, forward strand.
GAAGCACTCAAACAAAGTATGCATGAACTTACAAATGATGCCACACATCAAACCTCATCATTACAAGAAAGTGCAAGAGCTTTAGAGCAAATGAATTCAACTATGAGTGAAATTTCTATCAAAGCACAAGATGTAGTTAAACAAAGTAATGATATTAAAAGTGTTACCACTATGATTTCAGATATTGCTGATCAAATTAACCTACTTGCATTAAATGCAGCTATTGAAGCAGCTCGTGCAGGAGAACATGGTCGTGGCTTTGCTGTTGTTGCTGATGAAGTTAGAAACTTAGCAGAAAGAACTCAAAAGTCTTTAGGTGAGATTGAAGCTAATACTAATATCTTAGCCCAGTCTATAAATGATATGGGTGAAGCTATAAAGGAAGAAGCTAATGATATTAGCCAAATTAATGAGTCAGTGGCTACTATAGAAAAACTTACACAACAAAATTCTCAAACAGCAATACATACAAATGCTATTGCAAATGAAGTAGATTCTTTAGCACAAGATATATTAAGTGAAACAAAAAAAAGAAAATTTTAAAAGATGCCTTTTTGGCATCTAGATTTAAGAAAAAGAAGGTTTAATTTGTTCTAACCAAGCATCAATTCTACTTTCGGTTAAATCCTCATGGTTATCATTATCTAATGCAAGCCCTACAAATTTATCTCCTTCTACCGCATCACTTGATTCAAAAGTATAACCACCTGTAGAAACTGAACCTACTAAATTTGCACCTGCTGCTTTTAAAGCCTGAGCAAGTTTTCCCATAGCACTACAATATGTATCTGAGTAGCTTTCACTATCTCCCATACCAAAAACTGCAACGGTTTTTCCACTAAGATTTAAAGCTGAAAAATCAAAACTATCCCAATCATCTTGAAAATCTCCACTTCCCCAAGTAGAAGTTCCGCAGATTAATTTATCATAAGAATTGATTTTTTCTGCATTAATATCTGCAATATTTAACACATCTGAAATTCCTAATTTTTGAGCGATCATATTTGCCGCACCTTCGGTATTTCCCATAGAGCTACCATAAATTACTGCTACTGACATTTAACATCTCCTTAAAATTTGATTATTAATAGTATAGGGAACTAATTTTAGCAAAGTTTTGTTATTTTCACATAAATTATGTCTTATTTCTTTATGTTGAGTAAAATTTTTATTTCTTGGATACACAATATAAAATATTTCAAAAACATTTTTTTTGATAATTTGCAAAGCTAAATTTATATCCTTTTTATTATCTTCAAAAAAAGAAGGCATAATAGCCATTTTATCATTGATAATAATGATATTTTCTTGAATATCTACCCTAGCCTTTACATTGCTTTTACAAATTTTATCATATACAAAAGACTCAAAAGCCACCTGTGGATCTAAGATAAAATTTGATGACATAAAAACATTTTGTATTAATCTAGCTAAAGCATATTTTGGCATCTTTGCTTCAAGCTGTAATTTATTTAAATTTCCTTCTTTATATGCTTTGATGATTTTATGAGAATATGGACAAAATTGTTTTATTTTACTAAATTTCAAAACCCTTTCTGTGATCATATTTTGGATTTTTAACTCAAAAATATTTCTTAAACTAGTAGCTTTTTTTGCATAAATATAAGGTATTTTTAGATCATTTTCCACCAAAGAATTATACAAATTTAAAAAAATAAAATTAATATTTTCTTGTTCTAAATCTCTAAATATTTTAGGTACCAAATCCTCTTTGTTATTAAAACCAAACATATTATGCCTTTTTTGTACATTCATAAGTTTGTTCAAGACCAAAAACCTTGCAATATTCGCAATATACACAACTCACACTGCGTTTAGCACAAACCAAAGGTATATTGCGTTTTTTTGCCTCTGTTTTAATTTTTTTCATGGTGTTGTGATTTAAAAAACTAGTAAGCATGACTATGCATTCAGTATTTTGTGGAATGGGTTTTCTATTTACCCTATTTTCATTTCTAGCATCCCAATGCTCTATACTTTTTGCGCCTAAATTTGTCAAAACTGCCTTAATTGGAGTAATTTCATCTGCACCTATAACCAAAACTGACATTGAGCTTTCCTTTTATAAAAATGATAATTGTTATTATAATTTATAAAAGATAAATTTTAACTGATACTCAATATCAATTTTTAAAATTATGTATTATAGGTTTGATCAAAAATATCTGCGTGTAAAATCTCTTCTAAAACCACTGTAGCATATGAACCTTTTTGCAAGAAAAATTCTAAAGTAAAATGAGCTTTTTCTTCATCATAATAACTTTTACAATCTTGCAAATAAGACCACATAAAGCGTCTTGAACCTTGCATTTTATCTTTAAACTCATATGCAAAAGAAAAAATCTCATCTTCTAATTTTTTAGCTAGACCTTCATTTGTTTCATAAGCTTTAGAGCCTATTAAAAGCCCCATAGAACTAATATCTTTTTGATTAAATCTTTCTACTTCACTTGGCAAATCTTCACATACAAAGCATTTACCAAAAGGATAATGCCCTAAAACTTCACCTTTTAAAAGCTTAAAAAACTGCTTTTGATTTTTTAAACTTTTGATTTCATCTTTATCTAAATCATAAATTTGTTTTATTTCTTTTTCACTAAAATCATTGATAAAATGTGATAATTCCACCCTTTTACTCAAATATCTGTTAAAAAGTTCGCTTTGAAAGGCAGAAATTAAAAATTCTTGTATTTTTTTATTTTTGATTTTTTTACCTTTTAAAATTTCTAGTCCTTGTAAAAAATTATCTTGAAATTTACCAAAACGCTGATATCCAAAATAATTAGCAAAACCTTGTTCTTGGATATTTTTGAAAGCTTGTTCTATTTTTAAAGCATCTACTTTTGAAACTTTTTTTAATCTTATAAAAAATGAATTTCCTTTTAAATGCCCTATTCTAAGTTTATTATCATGATAAAAACTTTCTAAAATTTTCATCTTATCATGTTTAAAATTTTTTAAGCCCTCTTCAAATTTTTTAGGCATAGAAATATATTGAAAAGTTAAGCCTTGTTTATCTTTTAAACCACTATAACCAAAATCTCTCATTTTAACACCGCTTTGCTCACTTAAAATTCTCAAAGCTTCACTGGTGCTTAGATCTTTTTTTTGTATATGTAAAATAAGATGTTCACCTTTACCACTAAATTCATACAAAGGCTTTTCTCTTACTACAAAATCATTACTATTTTTTGAAAAATACACATTTATCGGGCTGTGTTTTAAAGTATATAAGGGCTTAAAAATGATGTTCTCTTCCATAAAATTTATACCTTCCTGTTGTTGTTTTTGCAAAAATATTTAGTTTAATTCTATGCTTTTTAGCCATATTTTGTATAAATATTTTATGTTTTTTATCAAAAGCAAATAAAATTTCATACTCTTCTGCACTATTTAAGCTAAATTTATCTAATTTTTTAAGAAATTTTATACCAAGTTGATTTATAAAGAGCATTCTCGATAGATCCTTATTTAAACCATCTGAAATATCCATACTTACTCTGACTTTTTTTGCTATATCATAAAAAAATTTCTGCCTTAAATTTGGTTTTATAAAACGATGTTTAGAATGTAATTTTCCACCGCGAAATAATATATTTAAACCTTTTAAACTCTCACCTAATTTCCCACTAAAAGCAAGCAAATCTCCCTTTTTTAAACCTTTTCTAAAAATAGCCCTTTTATTCACTTTAGAAATAATAGTTATACTAATATTAATTTTCCTATCTGCTATAGTATCTCCGCCTATAATTTGCACCCCAAATTCTTTTGCGCTATCTAGCAAGCCTTTTTGCAAAGCTTTAACTTGTTTCATTTCTAAACATTTTGGTAAAGAAAGCCCCAAAAGAGCGTATTTTGGTGTAGCATTCATAGCAATTGCATCAGAAATATTAACGAGCATAGCTTTTGCGCCAATTTGCTCTAAACTCATCCAAGAGCGTTTAAAATGCACATCCTCACAAAATAAATCTTTAGAATAACAATATCCATCGATGATTGCTCCATCATCTCCGTTGATAGAATTTGCAAAAGCATTTATAATAAATTTTTCTTTATCCATGTGAATATTTTATACAAAAAGCTTTTAATTTTATATAATAATCAAATTTTTATAAGTTTAAAATGTATATAATCAAAAATAATACCAAGGATAAAAAATGCAAATAACTTTAAGAATTTTTCGTTTTGATAAAGATAGTGATTATTTAGCTTATTATAAACCATATGTTTATGATAGTAAAAATTTTAAAAGTGTTTATGATATTTTAAGTCAGATTAAAAAAGATGATATATATTTTGATTTTGAAGAAAATCCAGAAAGTTGTATTAAAGTTAATCAAGTTACCATTAGACAAAGAAGAGATTTAAGTAATATTATTGAAAGATTTGGAAAAGAACTCATCATAGAACCACTCGATACTAAAAGAGCTATTAAAGACTTGATCATGGATAAGAGTGATTTTTTAGAAAAACTTGAGCTTTTTAAAGGACTTATTGACATACATGATATAGAGCTTTACAAGCAATATGATTTTTTATATTATACAAGCGAAGTAAGAGAATTTCTACCTGAATATCTAGGAGATAGTTTCTTTATATTTGCCTATAAAATGCTACTTAAATATCCAGAAAAAACTCCACAATTTTTAAAATTGATAGCAGATGAAGAAAAAGGAATTTATTATCATACTAAATTCAAAAATTTTATTTCATCTAATGAGCTTGACTATGAATCTTACATCAAAGAATTAAAAGTTATGCTTGTAAAATCAGGTCTTGCAAGAAGTATTTTTTAAGGAATTAAAATGTATAAAATTTATACCAATAGCAATAATGATTTATTTTGTTATTTTGATATTATCAAAAATGTCTTAGATACAGTCGGTGTTGAAAGCACATTATGTGAAAAACCTTTGGGTAAAAATTATTTTATTATTGACTATGATCCTAAAGATATTTTAGATGAATATTCTAGAATGATGAGTGAGAATAATATCTTAGCTTGCGAATATAGCTCTTATGAAATTATGAGTAAAATCGATAAGATTAAATACGCTCCAAAGTTTTTTTTAAAATACTTAAAAACAGAACACATTAAATATTTTTTTGATAAATTTAACATAGGTGTATATCAAGGATTTTCCCATGCTAATTGCTCTTTAGAACTTGCTAAGATTCTTAAAGCAAATATAATTGATTTTGAAAGAAAATATAAGAGTTGTGGCTATGGGTTCTTAAGTTTAAATGCGCAATTAGCTTATAAAAGTGCAGCAGCAATCATTTTAGATGCTTATGATAGTGGTTGTGATTTTTTAGTTGTAGAAGATTTTTATTCTTTTTATATGTTTGATAAGTGTTCTAAAGAATTACAAGCAATTTCAAATAGAAATTTTGAAGATTTTTATATTTTAAGTTTCGCAGAGCTTGCAAATTTAGCTCTAGGTATAGTACCATACACTTTAAAAAAACACAAATTAAAAGTGAGTTTAGTCAATGAAAATCGCTCTTGAATGCAAGGATTTAATTTTAGAAAAAACTTTAGAAATTGCTTTAAAAGATTTTTTAGTTTTAAAAAAAGATTGTGATTTTTTAGTCTGTGATGAAAAAATCAACACACAAAAGCCACAATTTATCATCAACAAAAAATCAAATTTCTTAACTCACCCTTTTAACATAGAAGAGTTGCTATGTGCTTTAAATGATTTCAATGCAAGCTTGCAAAATATTGCCTATAAAATAGCAATGCGTGAGAAAAAAATTATGAATCAAAAATGTGAAGCCATTTTAGAACAACTACGCCAAGAAAGTCATGAAAAAATCGATGCAATATTTGATCTTTATAAAACAGAGTTAAAAAATCTTATCAAAGAAGAAAGTAATAATGCATAAAACACAAGAATATCAAAGCGTAAGAGATTTTTTAAAAAATTACAAAGAGGATAAAAAAACAAGCTCAAAAAAACAAGCTCAAAAAATTTACACCACCATAGAAAGTGGAATTTATAAGGGTAAAAAAATTTTACTTCCTAGCCTAGATACCACAAGAAGCACTAAAAGCATAGTAAAATCATGTGTTTTTAATGTTTTGCGTTTTTCTTTGCAAGATAAGGTTTTTATAGAGGCCTTTGGAGGAAGTGCTTTAATGGCATTAGAAGCAAGAAGCAATGGTTGTTTAAAAAGTTATGCCATAGAAAAAGATAAAAAGGCTTATGAAATAGCTTTAAAAAACGCTTCTGGTGTTGATCAAAATACTCTTTGTTTTAATGATGATACTTTTAAAAAAACTCCTCAAATTATTCAAAATTCCAAAGAAGATATTATTTTATATCTTGATCCTCCATTTGATATTAGAGAAGGTTTTTTTGATATTTATGAAAAAACTTTAAAATTGATAGAAAATATACAAAATTCAAATGTAAAAATCATTATCATTGAACACCACAGCACTTTTAAAACTCCAACTAAAATACAAGATTATGAGAAAACTAAAGAAAAAAAATTTGGCTCAACTACTCTAAGTTTTTACTCCTTTATATAAATTTGGAACTTTTTTTGCTTTAATTTTATGAAAATAGCATAGATTAAAGGAAGAATCGATGAGAATATTATTATTTTGCTTGGTATTAAATCTAAGCGTTTTTGCAGCTACTATTAAAGAACTTACCAATGTAGTGGGTGTTAGAGATAACCAACTTATAGGATATGGTTTGGTTGTTGGTTTAAATGGAAGTGGAGATGGTACAAGTAGCGAATTTACTCTACAATCTATTTCAAATATGCTTCAAGGTATGAATGTAAAAGTTAGCCCAGGCGATATAAAATCAAAAAATACAGCAGCAGTAATGGTAACAGCAAAACTTCCTGCTTTTGCAAGAAGCGGAGATAAACTTGATGTAAGTGTAGCTTCTTTAGGTGATGCAAAATCTTTACAAGGTGGAACCTTACTTATGACAGCTCTAAAAGGAGTTGATGGAGAGATTTATGCAGTAGCTCAAGGTTCATTAGCTATAGGTGGACTTAGCCCAAGACCGGGTGCAGCAGGAACACACTCAACCTCAGCAAATGTTATTAATGGCGCTGTAGTAGAAAGAGAAATTCCACAAAACTTTAGTCAAAGCGAAGATTTGATTTTAAGCTTAAAAGAAGCAGATTTTAAAACAGCTAATAATATAGAAAGAGTTTTAAATACTATTTTTGACGCAGATATAGCAAAAGCTTTAGATTCTAGAACTATAAAATTAACAAAACCTGAAGAATTTTCTCATGTTGAATTTATGGCAAGAGTATTAGAACAAGATATAGCTTATACCCCAGAAAGCAAAGTAATCATTGATGAAAGAACAGGAACTATCGTTGCGGGAGTAAATATAGAAGTTGAACCTATATTAATTACTCATAAAGATATTACTATAAAAATCGATCCAAACAATACCGTAGCTTTAGGACAAAATGAAATCGATATGAAAGATGGTGGTATTTTAGACCCTGTATCTAATACTTTAAAAATCACAAACAATAAAACAACAGTAGCAAACATAGCTAGAATGTTAAATAAACTTGGAGCAGCACCAAATGATATCATAGCTATTATGCAAAATCTAAAAAGAGCTGGTGCAATCAGCGCTGAATTAGAGGTGATATGATGAGAGTTGATAATTATTTAGCGAGCAAAAATTACAGCAGTGAGCTTTATGAAAACATTACCAAGCATAATAATAGCTATAAGGCTGCTAAAAACTATGCAGATAGTGCTTTTAAAAATGATTTAACTCATATACAAGCATTAAATGATGAAGATAAAGCTTTAAAAGAACAAACCGATGCTTTTGAAGCTTTCTTAATCAAAAGTGTTTTGGATATTTCTTTAAAACAAGAAAATTCTTTATTTGGAAAAGATGCAAGTGATGAAATTTATTCATCTATGTATAATGATACTATGAGTAAAGCATTAAGTGGTGGTTTAGGTTTTTCAAAATTATTATTTGATTATTTAAAAGAAAGGCGTTAAGTTATTTTTTTAAGTGTCGATATGGTTCTTAGAGTTTTTCAATAGAACTGGAGGCTTAAAATGATAAACCCTATACATCAAAGCTATGTGGCTCAAGTTGCTACTAGCGATATAAATAAAACAGAAAACAAAGAAAATAACAAGGCAAAAGAAACTCAAAAGGTAGAAGAAAATAAGGCATCTTTTATTGCTTCACAAATAAAGAATGGCGAGTATAAAATAGACTTGCAAGCCACTTCAAAAGCAATAGTAGATTCTTTATTATAATTTTTATCCTTTTTTGGGTTAGTGCCTAAGAAAGGATAAAAAATGGTTAAACAACACTTAGACAAAACAAATTCTATTTTAGAAAAACTCATCAATCTTACTTTAGAAGATATAGCTCAAATTCAAGCTGCTAATCACCAACATGTTAGCAAAAGCGTAGAAGAAAAAACTAAACTTGTAAATGATTTTCAAATTGCTAAAAAAAATCTTGATAAGGCTTTAGTAGAACTTAGCAATCAAGGAAACAATAAGGGTTTAGACGAACTTTTAGATGATGAAGATAAAGAAAAACTTGCTCTTTTAAAGCAAAATTTAAATACCTTGCACCAAAAAAATAAAGAGTATGCTAAGCTAGCTCTTATTATTAAAAATTTTTACGACAATCTTTTAAACACAATGTTTGAACAAAATGGAACAAATAATGCTTATGGGGATAATAAGACAATTCCAGATTCATTATTTAAGATCAATGTTTAAAGGCTAAGTCATGGGAATTTTTGATAGTTTATATACAGGGGTTAGTGGTATAAGAGCTGCTGAACTTCAAATCAATACCACAGGTAACAATATCTCTAATGCAAATGCAGTATTTTATACTAGACAAAGAGCGGTGCAAAGTTCAGGTATGTCTCTTGATAGAGGTGGCTTACACCTAGGAACAGGTACGCAAATTGATACTATTAAAAGATTGCATGATGAGCATTCTTATTATGAGCTAAAAAACGCCACTACTCAACAAAACTATACAAATTATTTAGGACAAATTTTACAAGAAGCAAGTCAAAGATTTCCTGATATGCAAGGAACTGGTATTTTACAAGATTATAAAAATTACTATGATGCGTGGAATAACTTTGCTTCCAACCCAAGCGATGGAGCAAGTAAAATAGATCTTGTTAATAGTGCAAACACATTAGCTCAAAACATACAAAAAACATTACAAGATCTTAGCAAAATGCAACAAACAGTTAATGAGCAAATTCAACAAACCGTAGATGAGATTAATAACATTGGTCAAGAAATTGCAAATATTAATAAACAACTTGAAAATGAAGAAGTTTTACCTACCGATAATGCAAATCAACTAAGAGATAAAAGAGATGAGCTCGAACTTAGACTTTCAAAGTTAGTTAATGCTGTTGCTTGGAAAGGAACAAGCTCTCAAGATAGTACTTTAGAATCTACCATGACTGATTCTGGAAGATATTATGATTTAAGTATTCAAGGTTTTAGTATAGTAAATGGCTCTAGCTTTCACCCTTTAAAATTAGATAATAACAACCCTAATGGTTTTTATCAAATTTATTATGAAGTAAATGATGAAAACCGCTATGATTTAACAAGCAAAATTTCAGGCGGACAGCTTGGTGCTCAACTTGATCTTAGAGGTAGAAATTATGATGGCAATCATGATACTTACAGCGATGGAAAATTACAAGAGTATAAAGATATGCTCAATACCTTTACAAAAACACTCATAACTCAAACTAATAATGTCTATGCTCAAGCAGCAACCGATAAAGTAAATTCAGATGATTTAAAAGGTTTAAAATCTGATACTTCTTTAATGAGTTATGATAAAAACATCCAAGCAGGAAGCTTTGACATCACAGTTTATGATGAAAAAGGTGAGCCGGTTGCTACTAGAACTATAAAAATAGATGTTAATACCACTATAGAAGATGTTATTAAACAAATCAATGCAGATATTGATGATAATAAAAATGGTCAAGGTGGTGATGATTTAAATGATTATTTTCAAGCCTTTTATCATTATGATGGAAAAAGTGATAGCGGAAATTTCCAAATCAATGGCTTAAAAAAAGGTTATAAAATAGCTTTTAAAGACAATGGCACAAATTTCCCAGGCGCTTTAAATGTATCTTCATTTTTTAATGGTCAAGATGCAAGTAGCATTAATGTAAATTCAAGCATTAGAAATGATCCAAATAGTTTAAAAGCTAGTTCAAACGGAGTTGATGGAAATAACGATGTAGCTAACGCTATGTTGCAACTTCAAAATCAAAAAGTAAATTTTTATAATAAAGATGGTACAGTAGATACTATGACTTTGGATGGATATTATAGAAAATTTACAGGCCAAATTGCTTCAGATGCTGAAAGCAATGGCTTTGCGCATGCAACTAATATGACGGTATTTAATACAGCTTATGCAGAATACCAATCAAAAAGTGGTGTAAATACCAATGAAGAATTAGCAGCACTCATACAATATCAAGCAAGTTATGGCGCTGCAGCTAAAATCGTAACTACCGTTGATCAAATGCTTGAAACCTTACTTGGTTTAAAATCTTAATGCAAATTAAAGCTCTTTTAGATGAAGCAATTTTAAGCAAAAACACTCAAAAAGAGCTTTTCTCTCATCCTGATCCTTTACAAATTGCAAGTGTTTATAAAGATGAAAATATAGCCTTGCTTTGTGCTTTATTTGCCTATGGAAATGCTAAAAATATTGTAAATTTTTTAAATAAACTTGATTTTTCCTTGCTTGAGAAAAGCGATGAGATTATTAAAAAAGAATGTAAAAATCTAAAATACCGCTTTCAAAACTCTCAAGATATAGCTCAAATTTTCATCACACTCAAGCGCTTAAAAAATGAAGATAGTATAGAAAATATTTTTACCAAAACTTATCAAAAAGAGCAAAACATAACACAAGCAATAAAAGCTTTCATAGAAACAATTTACAAGCTTAATCCTTATAAAAGTTATGGTTATGAATTTTTCTTTTCAAAAGAATTTAACATTCCAAAAGGTCCTTTAAAAAGATACAATATGTATCTTAGGTGGATGGTAAGAAAAGATGAATTAGATTTAGGTTTGTTTAAAAATATAGACAAAAAAGATTTACTCATACCCTTAGATACTCATACTCATAAAGTTTCATTAAAACTTAAGCTTTTAAAGCGTAAGATTTATGATTTTAAAAGTGTTTTAGAACTTACGCAAAGTCTTAAAAAATTCGATCCTACTGATCCTATAAAATATGATTTTGCTTTATATAGAATCGGACAAAACAAGGAAAGCTTATGGAGCTTGAATTAACTTATTATGTGATTTTATTCTTTGTTGCTGCTTTTGCAGGTTGTGTTGATGCGATTGTAGGTGGTGGTGGGCTTATTACCATACCTGCTTTATTTGCTTGTGGTATTCCTCCTCATTTAGCCCTAGCTACTAATAAACTTCAAAGCACCTTTGGATCGCTCACTGCGGTTTTAGCTTATAGAAAATCTATGCATATAGAAAAGATAGCCTTGGGAATTTTATTTACTGCTATTGGAGCTGCCATTGGAACTTATGCAGTCTTACTAATAGATCAAAATGCTGTTAAAATCATTGTATTAATTTGCCTTGTTTTAATCTTTTTTTACACTATTTTCAAGCCTGATTTAGGCCATGTACATAATAAAGCTAAAATGAGCACTACAAGCTTTCAAATCATCTTTGGCTTGCTACTTGGTTTTTATGATGGTTTTTTAGGACCCGGCACTGGATCTTTTTGGATTTTTGCTTGCGTGATATTTCTTGGTTTTAGCATGAAAAATGCAAGCATTAATACCAAAATCTTAAATTTTACTAGCAATATAGTAGCTTTAGGGGTATTTTTATACTCTTATGAGGTGCTTTGGAAAGTTGGTATTTTAATGGGTATAGGCCAAATTTTAGGTGCTTTTATAGGATCAAAACTAGTCTTAAAAACGCAAGGAACTTTTATCAAAAAACTCTTTTTGATTATGGTTGCTTTAACTATAGCTAAGGTTGCTTATGATTATCTTGCTTAAATTTCTTGACTAATTTGCCACATAGGTAAAAATACACCCAAGGCTAAAACTAAAATCAAACTCGCCATAAAAATTGTCATCAAAGGCTCCAAAACACTCAAAAGCTTTTGAGTATAATTTTCTTTTTTATACTCATAAAACAAAGCAAGCTCATAAGTACTTTCATCTAATTTAGAACTTTTTAAAGCTAAATTTAACATTCTTATCACAAAAGGCTCAAAAAGCTTTGTGTTAGAAAAAGCTTGAGCTAAATCAAGTCCTGATTCAAATGAAGTCTTTATAATAAACATTTTGTTTTTAAAGAATTGATTTTCTATACCTTCACAAGCAAGTTCAAAAGCTCTTTTTATATCCACCCCTGCTTTTAATAAATATGAAAAAATTAAGAAAAAACAAAATTTATCTTGATAAAATATTATTTTTCCAAAAATGGGAAAATAAAAAAGAATTCTATGAAAAAACAAAGACTTCCTAAAAAAATAAGTAAGTATTATAAAAAATCCTATATTTAATAAAATAATCATATAAAAATGACTAAAAAAATCAGCTATAATAAAAAGAATTTGAGTGATTTTTGGCAAATCCAATTCAAGTTGTAAAAATAAAGTTTTAAATTCAGGCAAAACTAAAGTTATAAGAATAAAAAAAGCAAAAATAATACACATAAAAACGAAAAGTGGATAAGCTATAGCCTTTTTTAACTGCTTAAAACTATGAAGATTTTTTTCTTTTAAACTAATAATAATATCAAGAGCCCTATGTAAATCTTCTCTGCCATCACAAATTTTTAAAATAGCACATTCTCTAGAATTTAAAATATCTTTAAAGGCTTCATTATAAGAACTTCCATTATTGAGTTTATTATAAATTGTATTAAAAATTTTAATATTTTGTTTTTCATAGCTTGATTTTAAAAATTCTAAAATTGCTTCCTGTAAGCTTAATCCTGCCTTTAAGATCATATTTAAATCCTTAAGAATGAAAATAAGCTCTTCTTCTTTGATTTTATGTTTTATCGGTTTGAAATATTCTTCAACACTAATAATATTTACAAATGACTTTAACGCAAAATTTCTAGCTTCATATAAATTTCTAGCCCTTATTATATATTGTTTTTGCTCTTTATTTAATACATAAAAAATAACAAATTTTTTCAAAAACTAATCTTTCTTAACTCATCTATACTTGTTAAGCCAAGTTTTGCCTTTTCTAAAGCATCCATACCTAAAGTCAAAAAACCTTTTTTTAAAGCGTATGTTAAAATATTTTCATAATTTGCATTATTTTCTATCATATTTTTTAAATTATGATCTAAAAATAAAAATTCAGCTACCATCAAACGCCCTTTATATCCACTATACATACACTCAACACAACCTTTTGCTTTGTAAAATTTTCCTTCAAAAACTTGATTTTGAAAGTAAAATTTTTCCTTGTTAGGTTCTTTACATTCACATAGTTTTCTTACTAATCGTTGAGCTATAATTAAATTAAGAGAATGAGCTATTAAGTATTCTCTTGCACCCATATGCTTCATTCTAAAAATAGCTTCTATAGCGCCATTAGTGTGTAGGGTGCTTAAAACTAAATGTCCGCTTAAAGAAGCTTTTAAAACTATATCCAAACTATCCTCATCTCTAATTTCACCTATCATAATCACATCAGGATCGTGTCTTAAAACTGCTCTTAAAGCTTTGTGAAAATCAAATCCGGCTTTAGAATTTAAAAGAATTTGTTGAGCATATTTAAGTTTATATTCTATAGGATCTTCTAAGGTGATGATTTTTTTACTTTGTTCAATTTCATTTAAAATAGCATGCATAAAAGTACTTTTACCACTCCCTGTTGGCCCACAAAACAAAATCAGACCATAAGGTGCATTCGTGTGTATTTTCAGCTGAATTAAATTTTCTTCTTTGATAAAAAGTTTATTAAGTTTTAAAACATATCCATCTTGTTTTAAAATTCTAAGCACTATGCTTTGTCCAAATAATAAAGGCATAATTGAAACTCTAAAATCATATTTTTGTTCTAAAATGATTTTAGAAAAACTCCCATCTTGAGCTTGTCTTTGTTCAGCTACATTAAGCAAAGCAATAATTTTTACATGCATCAATAAGGCTTGGTATGATTTTGCATCAAAACTATGTATATATTTTAACTCCCCATCTATTCTAAATCTTATATATACTTCATTTTCTAAAGGCTCTAAATGGATATCACTTGCTCTTAAAAAACAAGCATAAGTTAAAATTAAATTCAAAAACTGCTCTAATAAAAATTCATCTTTATTTTCATCACTTTTCAAACTAAGCTCTAATCTATTAAGATGATTTTGAAATTTAATTAAAAATTTAACCCTTTCTAGCAAAAATTCAAATTGCGTAAAAACACAAAGAAAAATCTTGATAGTTTTAAAACGATATAAATTTTGTATTTTTTCCAAAACATTCTCTTCCAATGGTTTAAAGGAAGCTATATGGATATTTTCATCATCTTCATAAAAACAAAAAATATTATGTTGTTCTATTAAAGAAAAAGGCAAAATGTGAAGATATTTTTCAAAATCAAAAGTTTGATTTAAATTTAAAAATTCCATTTTGTATTGAGAAGCAATTTCTTTTAAAGAATACTCGCTTAAGTTTTTTAATTTTTGATGTGTATCACTCAAAATAAATCTCCAAAAGCTTTTCGTATTCTTTTTTAGCTATTAAAGCATCTTCATATCTTCCGAGTTTTATTTTAGCATTAATAAAAACAAGCCAAGCTTCTTTTTGCAATAAATCAAAATCATTAGCCTCTATAGCCCAAAAGACTGCTTGTTTGTATTCTTTATTTTGATAAAAATATTTTGCTAAATTTAAAGCATTTTCATAGTTTGGTTGATTAATGAATTTTTCATAAAATATGTTTTGATCGAAACTATTGTTTTGAATTTCTATAGCATTTAAAAAAGAAAAACATATTAAGATTTTAAAACATATCATCTTCATGCTGAAAACCTAGGTCTTTTAAACTTAAAATTTTATTATTAGTTTTTACTAAACTTGGTTTGATAATAAAAACTATTTCGCTAATATCTTCATAATTTTGTTTTCCTTGAAATAAAGCTCCAAAAAGTGGAATTTTAGATAAAATGCTTATTTCATTATGATTATTAATGGTATTTTTACTAATCAATCCGCCTAAAATTAAAGTTTGTCCATCATCAACCTCAACTACAGTAGAAAGCTTTTTTTGTATAGTATCTGGCGCTATATTTCTTGGTTTGCTTTGTCTATGATTATCAAAACTATATTTAAAATCACTCAAGCTTGGATTAATCCTAAGCATAATTTTATGATCATCTGAAATCTCAGGCAATATATTAAGTAAAATTCCTACAAAAATAGAATAATTATTATATATTTCACTAACTATTGTACCATTTTCTGTTCCTTTAGAACTTTCTTTTACTTGATAATTTATTGTATCGCCTATAGAAATAATAGCTTGCTGATTGTTTAAAGCCATAAGTTTTGGGTTAGAAAGTATAGTTGTTTTACCATTTTCTTGTAATAAATTTAAAATAGCTTTAGTTTCAATATTTGCTTTTAAGTTAATATTTCTAACACCATCTTTATTAATTATAAAATCATTATCATCACCATTAAGTTTAAAAGCAAGTTCTTGCCAATTAATTCCACTTGAATGATTTTTGTTTAAATGCACAGCAACAATACTTACATCAATTAAAACTTGTTTTTTAAGTCTTTTATTTAAGTCATCTAAATATTTTCCAACTCTTGCAAGTTCATATGGAGTTGCATTTAAAGTAATAATTCCTGCATTAGTATTGACAATAGGTTTAGTTGTATTTTCATCCAACAAAGCTTGAATTTCTTCTGAAATTTTCTCCCAAAAATCAAATTTATCAGTACTAATAACTAAATTATCTACTTCCTTATAATTATCATAATCTCCTTGTTTTGGTCTAGAATCCACTGAAGCTTTAGTAATACTTTGTCCTTCTCTAATAGAACTTATATAATGCACTTTAAAAGTTTCAACTTGTTTTCCATAAATTTTTAAAGCATTTTTATCGTATTCATAAGCAAGATTGTTTTCCACCAATAAAAGCTTAAAAATCTCTCTTAAAGACATTTTCTTTATATGTAAATAATTTTGAGCATGCATTAATTTTTCTTGAGCAAAAATATCTTTGATAATAATACTAAAATCACACTCTCTTCCGAGTTCATTTAAAATTTCAAGCAAAGAAGTTTTGTTTTCTACTCTTATATTAAAAAAATGCTGATTACACTGCATGGCAAATACATTTGTAAAAAACAAAAAATTAATACATAAAAATACTATTTTTTTCATACAAATTTACAACCATTATTTTTTCTTCCTTTTTTAATACAACTTGAGAATTTCTAATTTCAACTATTTTAAAACCATCAATATAATCGTTTAAAGCATACCACTTATCATTAATCTTAATCTTATTTGAAACAATAGCTTGCAAAGAAAAATTAGATTTTATATTTGTAGTCTTTTTAAAAAAAGGATCTTGAATTGAAATTAAATTATCAACATAACAATTTTGATTTAAAAATGGATAATTAACACCAAAAGCATTAATTACCCATAAAACAAGAAAAAAAATTCGAAACAAAATTAATTTTCATTGCTAAAATCAGCACTTGCTAAACGCTTAAGCTGTCTGTAACGACGTTGTGCCTCTGCTTTATTTTTTTCAAATAATTCTTTTGCTTGCTCAGGATTTGATTTTTTCAAAGAATTATAACGAACTTCATTCATTAAAAAGCTTTCATATAAATCCCAATCAGGTTCTTTTGAAGAAATTGTTAAAGGATTTTTACCTTCAGCTTCTAAACGCGGATCATAAATATAAGTTGGCCAATATCCACATTTTGTAGCTAACTCTGCTTGATTTCCTGAATTTCCAAGTCCACCTTTAATACCATGAGCTATACAAGGAGAATAAGCAATAATCAAAGAAGGTCCATCATAAGCTTCTGCCGCCATTACAGCTTTTAACAATTGTGCATAATTTGCATTAGAATTTACTTGAGCCACAAAAATATAACCATAAGTCATAGCAATTTGACCAAGATCTTTTTTCTGTACTGGCTTACCTGCTGCAGCAAACTGTGCTACTGAACCTGTTCTTGAAGATTTTGAGCTCTGACCGCCTGTGTTAGAATACACTTCAGTATCAAGCACTAAAATATTTACATTCTCACCGCTTGCCAAAACATGATCAAGTCCACCATAACCTATATCATAAGCCCAGCCATCACCACCAAAAATCCAATGTGATTTTTTACTTAAATAGCTTTTAAGTTCTAAAATATCATTAACTGCTTTGATTTGCTTATTTTCTTCTAACAATGGAACTAATTTATCTCTTAATTCCAAAGAAACTTTAGAATCTTCTTTATTTGCAATCCACTCTTTATATAATGCAGAAAGTGCGTTAGGTACTTCTTGCATACTTTCATTCATTATGTGTTCTATTTTATGTCTTGTAGTTTCAGTTGCTATTTTCATACCAAGACCAAATTCAGCATTATCTTCAAATAAAGAATTGCCCCAAGCAGGTCCATGACCATTTTTATTGCTTTTTCTATATGGAGTTGAAGGAGCTGAGCCACCATAAATAGAACTACAACCCGTTGCATTAGCAACAATCATTCTTTCACCAAATAATCTAGTAATTAAAGTAATATAAGGAGTTTCTCCACACCCTGGACATGCTCCATGAAATTCAAATAAAGGTTGAGCAAATTGGATGCCTTTGGTATTTTCTCTATTTAAAATATTATCTTTATAACTTACTTTTTTGAATAAATAATCTGCATTTTCTTGCTCACCATGATCAAGCTCTTCACCTAGTGGTACCATCACTAAAGATTTTTCTTTGGTAGGACACTCATGCACACAAAGCTCACAACCTGTACAATCAAGCGGCGAAACTTGAATTTTGAAATTTAATTTTTGTTCTTTCACGCCTTTTGCATTTAAGCTGTGCTCTTTTACACCTGCTGGAGCATTGTTTAATTCTTCTTCATCAATCAAGAAAGGTCTGATAACTGCATGAGGGCATACTGAAGCACATTGATTACACTGAATACAATTAGTTTCTATCCATCTTGGCACCATAACACCAACGCCTCTTTTTTCATACTCAGTAGTACCATGCTCAAAACTACCATCTTCATAGCCCAAAAATGCCGAAACTGGTAAATCATCGCCCTTAGCTGCATTCATAGGTTTTGCGATTTTTTCAACAAACTCAGTACCTTTATAAGCTATAGTTTCTTCTTTTGCTTCATTAGCTAAATTTACCCAAGAAGGATCAATATCAACTTTTACAAGTCCATCTGCACCTACATCAATAGCTTTATAATTCATTTCAACTATAGCATCACCTTTTTTACTATATGATTTATAAGCTAATTCTTTCATATATTTTTGCGCATCTTCAAAAGGAATGATATTAGCAAGTTTGAAAAATGCTGATTGCATAATCGTGTTTGTTCTACTACCTAGTCCTATCTCTCTAGCAAGTTTTGTAGCATTAATGATATAAAAATTAATTTCCTTTTGCGCTAAAACTCTTTTTACTGCATTTGGAATTTTTTCAATAGTTTCTTGCGCACTCCAAATACTATTTAAAAGGAAAGTTCCTCCTTTTCTAATGCCTGCTAAAACATCATAAATTTCTAAATACGCAGCCACTGAACATGCTACGAAATGTGGCGTAGAAACTAAATAAGTTGAAGTAATAGGTTTTTTAGAAAATCTTAAATGGCTTCTTGTATAACCACCTGATTTTTTAGAATCATAAGCAAAATAAGCTTGCGCGTAAAAGTCTGTTTTATCTCCTATAATTTTAATAGAGTTTTTATTTGCACCTACAGTGCCATCGGCACCAAGTCCATAAAATAAACACTCTATAGTACTTTCATCACCCAAAGAAATTTTCTCTCCCACAGGCAATGAGGTAAAGGTTACATCATCATTAATTCCTATGGTGAAACCATCTTTTGGATTTGCTTGATTTAGATTTTCAAAAACTGCTATCAACTGAGCAGGATCCACATCTTTTGAAGAAAGTCCATATCTACCACCAACGATTAAAGGTGCTTTTTCTTTTCCATAATATGCACTTTTTAAATCCAAATAAAGTGGCTCGCCTAAACTTCCTGGCTCTTTAGTTCTATCTAAAACAGCAATTTTTTCAACACTTTGAGGCATTACATCAAATAAATATTTTAAACTAAATGGTCTATATAAATGAACTTTTAAAACCCCTACTTTTTCACCTTTGCTACTCAAATAATCTACAACTTCTTTTAAAGCTTCAGTCACTGAACCCATTGCTACAACAACACGCGTTGCATTTTTATCCCCATAATATACAAAAGGTCTGTATTCTCTTCCTGTAATTTTTGAAATTTCTTGCATATATTCATTAACAATATCAGGAACAGCTTCATAATATTTATTTGCCAACTCTCTTGTTTGAAAATAAATATCATCATTTTGAGCCGTACCTCTTGTTTTTGGATTTTCTGGATTTAGACAGGAATTTCTAAATTCCAATAAAGCCTTACGATCCAATAAGCGATCAAAATGTGCATAATCCATTACTTCAATTTTTTGGATTTCATGAGAGGTTCTAAAACCATCAAAAAAATGCATAAAAGGCACTCTACCTTTAATAGCTGCTAGGTGTGCAACACCTGCTAAATCCATACTTTCTTGCACAGAATGCGAACAAAGCATAGCAAAACCTGTTTGTCTTGCAGCATAAATATCTTGATGATCTCCAAAAATAGATAGCGCTTGAGATGCTAAAGCTCTAGCTGCCACATGAATTACTCCAGGCAAAAGTTGACCTGCAATTTTATACATATTTGGTATTTTTAGCAAAAGTCCTTGAGAAGCGGTATAAGTCGTGGTTAAAGAACCTGCTTGTAAAGACCCATGAACTGTCCCTGCTGCACCTGCTTCACTTTGCATTTCTACAACTTTAACTGGCACTCCAAAAAGATTTTTTTTGCCTTGAGAAGCCCATATGTCAGTATAATCAGCCATAGGAGAGCTTGGAGTGATAGGATAAATTCCAGCAACCTCTGTAAATGCATAAGCAGCGTAAGCTGCTGCTTCATTACCATCCATCGTTTTCATTATTTTACTCATTTAATCTATCCTTATAATTAAATAATTACTTAAAGTCAATAACTACTTTATCTTTAATTATCTTAAACAATAATAAAAATTTTTTATTATTTATAGGTATAGAGTTTAAATGGGAAATTATCGGATATTTCTTATATATTTTATGGCTTCATAGGTATTTTTAAAAAGCGGAATTTCAAATTTAGCTAAACTTTCTTTACTTTCATAACCACTACTTACAGCCACAGGAATAATATTGGCATTTTGAGCAGCTTTTATATCTAAATGAGTATCACCTACCATAAAAGCATTTTCTTTGTTTTTAGAAAGTTTCTTCAAAGCTAATAAAATAGGCTCAGCATCTGGCTTTGGACAAGTTACATCGTCTCTACCTATAATAACTTTAAAATGCTCTCCTATACCTAAATGATCAAGTAAAGGTTTAGAAAATTTAGAACTTTTAGTCGTAACAACAGCTAAATCAGCAAATAAACTAGCCTCATATACACTTTCTTTTGCCAAAGGAAGTAAAGAAGTTTGTTCTATATAGATTTTTTGATATACTTTTCTATAAGCATTAACATATTCACTTGTTTTCTCTTTTGCCACACCAAGCTTTTCAAAAGCTACATCCAAAGGAAAACCTATCAAAGCCTTAATAGCTTCATGATCTCTTAAAGGCTCATTAAAAGCTTTAAAAGCAGCATCAAATCCATCTAAAATGGCACTTGTAGAATCTATCAAAGTGCCATCTAAATCAAATAAAATTGTCTTTTTTAGCAAAGTTTATTCTTTAATAAAAAATTTTGCTTCAACGCGTCTATTTTGCGCACGACCTTCTTTGGTATCATTGCTTGCTTTTGGCTTTTCAAAACCATAGCCTTTAGTTACAATTTTTTCTTTAGCAACACCTGTTTTTTCAAGTTCCTTCGCTACGGCATTAGCACGCTCTAATGATAATTTTTGATTATAAGCCTTAGGACCTGTACTATCTGTATGGCCTTCTAAAACAGTATAGTATTGAGGATTTTCTTCTAAGATCTTACCTACTTCTTGAATTTTTTGAGCAAATTCTGGATTTATATTAGTCTGATCAAAACCAAAATGCCCCTCAAGGGCTATTGTTTTTTCACAACCTATATGATCAAGCAAAGCACCTTTTCTTGGCTCTGAACATGTTTTATCGATTTGTTTTACTTGTGGCTTTTCTTCAATTTGCTTAGTTTCAACATTAGGGGTTTTTGGAGCTTTATTGCCAAAATAAAAACTTAAGCCAACACTAGAAATTAAATTATGTTCGCCATTGTTGAATTTAATTTGATCTCTTGCTTCAAGTCTTAAAGCTAAATCTTCTCCAAGCGCGAATTTAAAACCCGCACCATATTGAGCAAACATGCCACTTTTATTTTCATAAGCCCCGTGACTTAAATACTCATAACCTGTTCCTAATAATCCATATAAATACACATGATTAGCTAAATCAATTCCTTTAATAGCATTCACATAAAATCTCGAAACACTAGTATCTATATGTGTATTATCATTTGGATTATTATATTTTGCATTATCATAATACTCTAAACCAAGTTCAGCTTGATCTATCCATAAATCATCATAGTGATAGCCAAATCTTAAGCCAACTCCACCATAATTTTTAAGATCTAAATTTCCTTCTGGTGTTGTATAGTTAAAGGTCGGGGTTATTTCTATTTTGCTAGTATCAAAAGCAAATAAAACACTAGCTAAACTAACTAAGCTTATAATTTTTTTCATAACAATCCTTATAAAATAAATTGAGCGATTATATAAAAAAGAAGATTAAAATAAAATAAGCCCCTTTGGGTAAGGGGCTTAAATTTACTACAAAAAGGAGGTTTCCCTGATCGGACCTTGGAATTATAAATATTTATTCTAAACAAAAAATCCTTTGATTTTAAATAAAATAAAAATATATGAAAAAAATATGATTTTTTTAAAAAAATAGAGAAAATGGATCCAAAATGGATCCAAAAAATATTAGCGTTTAGAGAATTGTGGGCTTCTTCTTGCTTTTCTGCGACCGTATTTTTTACGTTCAACAGTTCTGCTATCTCTAGTAAGAAGTCCTTTTGGTTTTAATAATGCTCTAAAATCTGCATCCATAGCAGCTAAAGCTCTTGAAATACCATGTCTTAAAGCTTCAGCTTGAGCACTGTAACCACCGCCTAAAGTTGTTGCTTTAATGTCCATAGAAGTTTCTTGCTTAGTTACTAATAAAGGCTGAACTACTTTTAATTTTATAGCTTCATGTCCGCCAAGCCAAGTGTTTAAATCCATACCATTAACGATGATTTTACCACTACCAGCTTTTACCCAAACTTTAGCTACAGCGGTTTTTCTTTTACCTGTTGCGTATGTTGTTGCCATGATTATTTTCCTTTATTAGCAATTTGAGCAGTATGAGGATGTTCGCTACCTGCATAAATTTTTAATTTTTTAAGCATAGCTCTACCTAGGTTTGTTTTAGGTAGCATACCACGAACTGCTAATTTATATAATTTAACTGGATTTTTTTCTAATAAATCACCAAATTTTTCACTTTTTACGCTTCCAAAATACCCTGAATGTCTGTGATATAGTTTATCTTCTGCTTTATTTGCACCTGTGAAAACTGCTTTAGAAGCATTGATAATGATTACATAATCTCCACAATCAACATTTGGAGTATAGCAAGGTTTATTTTTACCTCTTAAAATAGTCGCTACTTCTGTTAAAAGACGACCAAAACGCTTTCCTTCAGCGTCTAAAACGATCCATTCGCGTTTTACTTCGTTTGGCTTTGTTATCTTTGTCATCATCTTACCTTTGCCAAAAATTTTTTAAAAATGAGATTATAATTATTTTAGCTTAATTAATACTTAATTTAAGAATACTTAAAGTTTAAATGATATCTTTTTTATATTGTAACTTATTCTTAAATAGTTTATATTACAATTGTAATATAAAATACTTTATAAGGCGAAATAATGTTAAATTTATTTGCTAAACATAAAATAAAATTTGCTATTGCTTTTGTACTACCTATTTTAGCTTTTGGTTTTAATATTTATTATAATACAAATAAAAGTGAAATTCATACAACTAACCCAAACAAACAAAATAACAAATATGAAATTTTAAAAGAAAAGTGCAACAGTGGGGATATTAAGGCGTGCTTAGATTCCTATCCTCTTAAATATAAAAAGCCCATACAAGCTAAATTAAATGGAAAATGGGGATTTATAGATAAAAACGGGGAAATAATAATAAATCCTATATTTGATAATGTTTCTAATTTTAAGGAAAATCTAGCAAGTGTTAATTTAAACGGAAAATGGGGTTTTATCAATGAAAGCGGAAAATTTATTACAGAACCTATATTTAATTATGCTTGGAATTTTAAAGAAAATTTTGCAAGTATTAGATTAAAGGAAAAATGGGGATTTATAAACAAGAATGGAAATATAGCCATAAAGCCTATTTTTGATTACACTCTCGATTTTAATGAAAATCTAGCAGGTGCTAAATTAAATGGAAAATGGGGTTTTATAGATAAAAATGGAAAATTTATAATAAAACCTATATTTGATGAAGTTAGAAATTTTAAAAAAAATCTAGCAGAGGTTAAACTAAATAACAAATGGGGTTTTATAGATAAAAGTGGAAAATTTATATTAGATCCTATTTTTGATTATACTCTTGGTTTTAGTGAAAATATTGCAGGTATTAATTTAAACGAAAAGTGGGGATTTGCTAATAAAAACGGGGAGATAATAATAAATCCTATATTTGACAATATTTCTAATTTTAAGGAAAATCTAGCAAGTGTTAATTTAAACGGAAAATGGGGTTTTATAGATAAAAATGGAAAATTTGCAATAGAAGCTAATTTTGATTGGGCTTGGGATTTTAAAGAAGATTTGGCAAGTGTTAGACTAAATGGAAAATATGGCTTTATAGATAAAAATGGAAAATTTGCAATAAAACCTATTTTTGATAAAGTTTATAGTTTCAACCAAGGAATTGCAAAAGTCAAGTTAAATGAAAAATGGGGACTTATAGATAAAAATGGAAATTTTATAGTAGAACCTATATTTGATGATATAGATTATTATTAAACCTCCACTATTTCCACTTTATCCTTTAAAACATATACCAAAAAAGCCTTAGTGGAAGTCTTGGCTAAGATTTTTTCTATGGCTTCTTTGTAAAGTAAAACTTGCTTTTTATGCTCGTTTAAATTTAAACCCGTTTTATAGTCTATAATGATAGCTTCATTATCATCAAATGCAAGCATATCAAGCTGTTTTTGCTCACCTTTATAAGTGATGATTTGCTCTTTTAGTAGCTTTTTACCCGCTAAAAGCGCGTTAAAGCTCTCATCTTTTAAA
This sequence comes from Campylobacter lari, assembly GCF_004357905.1. Lineage (NCBI taxonomy): Bacteria > Pseudomonadati > Campylobacterota > Epsilonproteobacteria > Campylobacterales > Campylobacteraceae > Campylobacter > Campylobacter lari. Next base: position 50,374 of record NZ_SMTT01000004.1, read on the forward strand.
AGCATAGTAAGTCTTTTAAAAAGCTCATTAAAACTTTCATCATCTAAGTAAAAACGATATTTTTTATACACCATTTGCTTGCAAAATTCAAAATTGCTTTTAGTGTTAAAATCAAAATATTGCAAAAACTCATGCAAAGCCAAACCAAAATGTATTTGCGTGCTTGAAAGATGACTTTTTACTTTGACTTCTTGCAAATTTACCTTTTGAAATTCTTCAAAGCTTTCTATTTGTTCTAAATTTTCTAAAGGCTCATTTGTTTTGACAAGCTGTTCTTCTATAATACCTATTTGTTTTTCTTCATAGTCTTGAAAATAACTCTTAAAGGTTTTAAAACTCTCATCATTTTTTATAATAAAAAGAGAGTTTTTAGCTCTAGTAAGCGCTACATATAGACAATTTATCTCATCTTCTGCTTGAAGTTTTTCTCTTTTAGCTAAAAAGGTATTGTAATTTTGATCTTCAAGATATTTTCTAGCGCTATGTCTGTATTTTACTTCCCAACCTTGCTCTAAATCATACTCAAACATTAAAGTTTCATTATCCGGAGCTTTTTTACTAAGTCTATCAAGTACGATTAAATTTTCAAATTCAAGCCCCTTAGATTTATGCACAGTCATAATACTTACTCCATCATCTTGAACTTGTAAAGACTTTAACTCGCATGGAGCAAACAAAAAATCAAAAAAATTATCAAAAGCACTTGCATACTCTAAATATGCAATGAGATTAACATCACTTAAGTCAAGTTTTAAAACATGTACTAGGTATTTTAAAATCTCACCTACACTGCGGTTTAAATCAAGCGTGATAAACTCAAGCTCTTTTTCTAAAATACTACTTGCAAAGTACAAACTAAACTCATCTTTAAGCACACAAGCCTTTGCATACTCAAAAAGCACTCTTACACTAATACAATCCATCAAAGCTACATTGCTTTGCGTATAAGCTTTAATGTCATTTTCTTCAAGAAATTCTTTCATTAAAGTAGCGTCTTTGTTAATCCATACCAAAATGCAAATTTCACTAAGCTTTACGCCTTTTTCTAAAAGCTTTTGAATGATCTTTAAAACTTCTTTACCACTTGCTTCATGCAAAGAACTTTTTGGCGGGATATGATTTTGTAAAACTTCCACATATCCACCTTCTTTAATGCTTTTTTGCAAAGTAAAACTAGGATTTAAAAAGCTATCAAAAAATTTATCTTTAAAGACTTCATTTACATAATCAACAATGATCTTTTTACTACGATAATTAGTATCTAAATGCTCTAATTTAATTTGCGGAAAGTCTTTTAAAAGCTTATCAAAAAGCTCTTTTTTGCCCCCTCTAAAACCATATATGCTTTGCTTTTTATCGCCCACATAAAAAAAGCTTCTGTTTTTTTTCACTCCCTCGCCTGAAACAAGTTCAGCGATAATAGGTTTTAAAATTTGATACTGCAAAACATTAGTATCTTGAAATTCATCGATTAATAAATGAGAAATATAACCATCAAGCCTAAAATAAATCAAATCTTTATTAGTTTCATCGCTAATTAACTCATAAGTTTTTAAAGCTATATCTGAAAAAGTCAATGCATTTTGCTTAGCATTGTTTTCATTTCTTGCTTCTTTAAAATGCTTCAAAAGCTTTGCAAGCATACTAATGCGATAATTTTCCATTTGAGTAAAATACTCTTTTGCGCTTTGTAAAAACTCTGCTCTTTTTTGCAAAAATTCACTATCGATGACTTTTATAAAATATTTTTTATCTAAATCACAAATAATAGGTTTAGCAAAGAAATCTTCTATGTTTTCAAATTCGAAATTTTTTTGATAGTTTTTATCTGTGCTTAAATTTCTTGCATAAGTTATAAACTCACTTAAGCTTTTTTCTAAAAAAGTTTTATTTGGAAAATGTGCATTTTGTATAGAATTTATCTCACAAGATCTTTCATACAAGCTTTCAAGATTTTGCAAAAAATCACTTTTACTTTTTGTTTGGACAATATAATAAGCTAAAGCCCTTAGTTCTTCTTCATCTAATTTAGAAATGAAATTTTTATAACTATCTTGATTTTCTATAATATCAAAATCACTCATAAGACCTAAATTTAAAGCAAAAGAACGAATGATTTGTGAAAAAAAGCTGTCAAAAGTGTAGATATTAAGCTTAGATCTTAAAAACTCATCTTTGTATTTTTCTCTTAAAGCTATAAGCTCATTTTTGCTTTTGCCTAGCATTTTCATAAGCTCATTACATTCTGCTTTATTCTCTCCATTTTCAAGCACATCAAATTCTAAAAAGGTTTTAAAAACTCTTTCTTTCATTTCACTTGTAGCTTTATTAGTAAAAGTAAGGGCTAAAATTTCATTAATCTTAGCTCCCATTAAAACCAAAGCTACAAAACGCACACTTAATGCAAAAGTTTTTCCACTTCCTGCGCTAGCTTCCAAAGCTAAAAAAGGCTCAAAATGATAACTCAAAGCTTAAACTCCTTTTTATAAAGCATGGTATAAGGGCTGTAAGTATTGTCGTTTTTTTGATTAAAAAATTCTTTTTCCAAAGGCTCTTTAGCAAGCTCATTAAGTAAATCTTTCAGTTCTTGTACGCTCTTACTTTTAGCATTTTCATGTATGATTTTGATATTTTTAAGATCATAAAAACAAGCTTTTGTATTTAATAGGGTATTTTGATTTTCTAATAAAAACTTATAAAAAGCAAGTTGATAAGACTTTTCATCTGCCTTGCCACTTTTATAATCTATAATCAATCTTTCATTGCCATTATTATCTACTCTATCTAAAAAGCCTATGGCGTGAATTTTCACTCCATTTTCTGTGATAAATTCTTTTCTTGGTGGATTAAATTCACATTTTTCTACCACATAACCTTGCTTAAAATGCTCATTTTCAAGTGTTTGGAATTCTTTAAATATAGTTTGTATTAAAGCTAAATTTAGCGCATCAACTCGGTATTGTTTAATGCTTTTTACCACTTGCATAAAAACTTCATAATCAAAATGATTTTTAGATTTTTGCGTATAATAAAGTTCTAAAGCCTTATGGATAAAACTCCCCAACTCATTTGCTCTAAGTGTATCGTCTAAAGTCTTTGGCTCTTTTAATCTTAAAACATATTTATAATAATAATCCAAACCATAATGCACAAGAAGATGAAATCTTGAAAAAGAAAGATCATTTTGAAAATAATCATGTTTTGCTTTAATGCTTACAATAGGCTCAAGATTAAAAGCACATGGATAAGTTTGAAAATATTTCACATAAGCATTATTACTATAAGTCTTGTCTTCATAAAGTGGAAATTCAAGTTCATTTAAAAATCTTGATTTGATTTTTTCTTCATTTTCCACATAAGAAATTCCAACTAATTTTGCCTTGGCTATTAAAGTGTAATAATAATGTCTTTGTAAATTTTCTCTTTGAGCATGAGTGATAAGTCCTGCTTTTTTGCGAATTTCATTGTTTAAAAATAACTCACTTGAAACTCTTTTTGGGATAAATTCATCATTAAAATCGACTATAATCACCCCATCATATCTAAGTCCCCTACTTTCTAAAAGCCCCATTACAGTAACTTCACCACCACCAACACTGCTTAATTTTATACCATCAATTTGCATGAAAAATAATTCTAAAATTTGCACAAAGCTTAACTCGTGTGTTTTTACAAGCTCTTTGATAAAAATAAGCTCTTGATGTATATAATTTTTTAACTCCTCATCACTATCTTCTAGCAAATTAAAAATAAAATTCTCAAAAAAATCATAAGAAATATTTTCATCAAAAAGCTTTTTAAACTCTGTAAAATCAACACTAGAAGAAAAAAAATGTAAATTACACAAATGTTTGTTTAAATTACACCTTTCATAAAATTCTTCATTTTCTTCATACTCAAACTCATCATCTTTAGCACTTTCATACAAAGACTTTAATCTATGATAAAAAAGTGTATTTTTAATACTTTCTCCACTTGCATAATTTAAAACATTGTTTTTATCATAAAGTCTTAAAATATCTACAAAATTCTCATCAGGTGTAATCACTACAATATCTTTTGCGCTTATACCGGATTTTAAAAAAGAATTAATTTTTTCAAAAACAAAAGCAGCTTGCAAAGATCTTAAATGAAAACTTTTATAACTAATTTTACTTTCTTTAAAAAAGCACTCTTCTTTTAAAATTGTTTTTTGATTTAAATCAAACAAATAAGCATAATTTGCCTTAAGAGAAAGTCCTTGTAAAAAGCTAAGAGTATTTAAAAAATCTTTATTAAATTTAGTGCAATTAAACTGCACTTTAAGAGGAAGCATTTCCTTAACTTTTAACAAAAGCTCTACTTCAAAGGCATTTAAAAAACCTTGAAAATCAAAAATAATCTCATCATAATTTTTTAAAAAATCACTATTAATTTCATAATCTAGCGGCAAAGAAATATCATCATATAGATTTTGTTCTTTTAACAAGGTAAGATAATTTTTAAAAAGTTCTTCTAAAATTTGCAAATGTTCATCATACTGAGCGTAAGCATCATGAAATTTTAATGAGTTGATATCTTTTTTTTCTAAACTAAGCTCTTTAAAGAAACTAAATAAATAAGCATTATTTTTTAAGAAAGCAAAAAAATTACTCGGTATTTTTAAGCTTTGCTCTAAATTTTTAGTTTGCTCACAAGCCTTTTTCATCAAAAGTAAACACTCATAGTGTGTTGCTTGAAAATGCGGAGAAAAAACTAACTTTTGTATAAATTCGGCTATACTCATAGCCGGCTCTACTAAACTATCAACCTGTAGTTTTTTCTCATAATACTTTCTTAAAGCTCTTAGTGAGCTAAATACAAAAAGTTTCATTATTTAGTCTGCAAAAAGAATTTAAAAAATCCTACACTATTTTCATCTTGAGTGATTTTTAAAAGTATTTGCCAAACACCTTTTTCTTTGATATTAAAATCAAACACCAAATCACTTCCTTCTAATCTTACTTGCAAATTTTCATCATTTACATTTGTATGTGGACGCGAAAGTAAAGTTTGGATTTGAAGCTTACTTAAATCATAATCTTTTAAATTTTCAATTGCAATCCTAAGCTCATTTTGCCCTTCATTGATATAATAAACTTGATTTTTCTTATGCATAAAGCTTTCTTTGTCTTTAATGCTTAGCTTAAAATTTTCATCAAAAGTCTTTTGTCTGTTTTGAATTTCATTATAATTTAACTCTACATTTTGATAAGAATCAAAATAAAAATTATCTTCATACACAGGAGCCTTGCTTGCAATAAAAATCGTAACAATACAAGCTATAACAATAAGCCCCAAAGAAATCAAAATACCATAAGGCCAAAATGTTTTCTTATTTTCCATTTTTATTTTCTCCTTTTGATTTTTCTTTGAACTAGCATTAAAATTGCAACACATAAAAATCCATAGATTAAAATTCTCATGATATTTAAAGTATCACGATTTGAATTTCCATAAAAAGGTTTTATATTAAAATAATTTGCTACTTGATCGGCTATATCTGCATAACCATTTAAAATAGCTGCATTATAAATATCTTTTTGTTTAGGATTTGCAAGTATAGGTAAAATTGTTCCTTTTTCAGGATAAGGACTCAAAACACCTTCTTTATCAAAAAAAGCCAAAGCATCATCGCTTGCAAGTATATCTACCTTATGTGAAGCTTTAGAAAATACAAGTAAAATATATGGCTTACTTAAATTAGCTTCATAATTTTTTAAACTTTCAAAATCTTTTTTATCACTTAATGCTAAAGCGATATTTACTCCAGTTAATTCATAAATTTGTCCAGAACTTGTAGTGATATTTTGTTCTATCGCAGTGTTTAAGATATTATCATTTAATAATATTTCAGCATGTAAAAAATTAGCAAAACAAATAAAAATGGCGGCTAAAAAACCGCCTTTAAATATATTTTTCATCCTATAAAAAGATGATTTGCAGTTAAAACCGACCAAGCAGTGATTCCAGCCGCTACAACTAAACCGGCTATGATTAAATATTCAAGAACTTTTGCCATAATCATTCCTTTATAATGATATGTTCTTCTCTTTTAGAGTCAAACATTTTAATTTGTTCTGCATTTTCTATTTTATAAGGTTTTTGCATAACATCTTGTTGTGTTTTTAGACCCAAAATAGTTAATCCTGCTAAAATCGATAATAATAAAATAGTTGCTATTAACATTCCGCTAACGCCTGAAAGTGAAAATACACATCTGTTTGAATTTTCCATTATTCGCCCCTTGAAAGAGAAATCACATATTCGCCAACTGCTTCTTTTTGAAGCTCATTTAACAAGCCATTGTTAAAATGAGGCATTACACCTATACTACCTGCTTTACCACGATTTAAAACATCTACTACAAATTCTGCACTACCATATTTTGTTAAATCTGGAGCCACTAATTGACCATCAATAGTTCCTTTTCCATCTTCACCATGACATACTGTACAAGTGACAAATAATTCTTTTCCTTTTGCTACAAGTTGAGGATTTTCAGTTTTTTTAATTGCTGAAATTTCAGAAGCAACATAAGCAGCAATTGCAGGAATATCAGCTTCATCTATACCATTATCTGCTGCACTTAACATCTCACCCATAGGATAATTTAAGCCCTTAGAACCTTTAGTAATTACTTCTATAAGTCCCTCTTCTGAACCCCAAACATTAAGATTTTGAGCTTTTCCATTGATACCATCACCTGTAATACCATGACAAGAAGAGCATTGAACTAAAAAGATATTTTTACCCATTTCTTGCTTATCTTCATTGCTTAAATTTGCAAATTTTTGTGCAAATTTCTCATTATGCGCTTGTACTTCTTTATTATATTGACCAATTTGAGAATAACTATTTAAAGGATACCCCCAAAGAAAATACCATATACACCATACTATAGCTAAGAAAAATACCACAGCCCAGCCAAGTGGTATAGGATTTTTATATTCACCTATACCATCCCAACTATGTTCACTTAGCTCACCCTGACTTTTTTCTTCTTTCATACTTTTAAACAATTTTCCTACCACAACAAGCGTAATCAATATGATAAGAATTGCTCCAATAAAAGATAATAAATTAACATTATCTTGTAAGTTCAACCATTGCATTAAGCACTCCTTTTATTTTGCTCTAAAACACGATCGCCAATTTCATCATGTAATGCTAAATCAGCATATTTTTCATAGTTTCTTCTACCTGTTTTTTCAGATCTATACAAATGAAACCAATAAGAATACAAAACTACCACTAAGAATACTACAAGGGCAAAAAAGCCATAAGCTTGCAACTCTCTTATTAGTTCTAAATCCATAATTTTTCCTATTTCAAGCTATTAAGATACGCAATCAAAGCGACAATTTCTCTAATTTCACCTCTAGCAAACGCATCTTTAACATCTTGATTTTTCATTTGATCTACTATAACTTGGGCTTCTGCTTTAACTTCTGCTTGAGCTTCTTCCCAAGTACCAAGTTTTGTACCATTTTCAACATCATAAGGAACATTGAAAACTTTTTTTACAGTTAGTGCCTCTGCATAAGCTGTTTCTATATTTGCATTATTGCTAAACATATGTTTGTAAGCTGGCATAATAGAACCAGGAACAACTGAAACTGGATCCCACATGTGATTTTCATGCCAATCTGTAGTTCTAAAATTACCTATACGCAATAAATCAGGTCCAGTTCTTTTTGAACCCCATAAAAATGGTCTATCATAAGCATATTCACCGCTAACTGAATACATACCATAACGATCTGTTTCTGATTTAAAAGGACGAATAAGTTGTGAATGACATGCATTGCAACTTTCTTTAATATAAGCATGGCGTCCTGCAAGTTGTAAAACCGTATAAGGCTTTTTACCTTCAATTGGTCTTGCATTTTGAGCAAAATCAGGTAAAACTTCCACAATACCTGCATATGCGATCACTATAAATACTGCCACAGCAAAAAAGAATGGATTTTTTTCTAACCAACTAAACATATTTTTCCTCCTTATGCTGCCATAGGTGAAGCACTTTTTGGCTCTTTATCAAGCACTCTACCCACTGAAATTGATTTATAAATATTATAAACAAACATGAAAAATCCTACTAAGTACAACAAGCCACCTACAGCTCTAATCCAATAATAAGGAATAATAGCTTCAACGGTATCAATGAAAGTATAAAGTAAGTTACCATACTCATCTGTAGCTCTCCACATCATACCCTGAGTAATACCTGCTATCCACATAGAACTAAAGTACAATACTATACCTGTAGTTTGGATCCAAAATTGAGCTTCCATTAGCGATTTACTATATAATTCTCTTTTAAACATTCTAGGCACCATGTGATAAAGCGCAGCCATAGTCATAAAGCCAACCCAACCTAAAGTACCATCATGAACATGTCCTGGAATCCAATCTGTAAAGTGTGCTAATGCATTAACTGATTTAATAGAAAGAATAGGACCTTCCAAAGTTGAGAACATATAGAAAGTTGAAGCTAAAATCATAAATTTGATTAATGGGCTTTCTCTTAATTGACTCCACTCACCTTTCATAGTAAGTAAGATATTAATTGCTGAACCCCAAGAAGGTAAAATAAGAACAATTGAAAAAACTGAACCCATAGTTTGCATCCAATCAGGCACTGTAGAATAAATCAAGTGGTGTCCACCTGCCCATAAATAAACAAACATTAAGCCCCAAAATGCAAATAAAGATAATTTGTATGAGAAAATTGGTTGTCCACTTTCTTTTGGTAGAAAATAATAAATTTGAGCGATAATACCAACAGTGAATACAAATGCAACTGCATTGTGTCCATACCACCATTGAACTAATGCATCGTTTGTCCCTGCATACATAGAAACACTATGCCACCAATCACCCATTCCACTCACAAAATAAGTAGGCACAGCCATATTGTTAAATAAATAAAGCATTGCTATACCTAGGAAAGTAGCTATATAATACCAAAGTGAAACATATAAAGTTTTTTCACGGCGAATTCCAATAAGCCCAAAAATACTTACACCCCATAAAACCCAAACTAAAACTACCAATATATCAAGTGGCCATTCAAGCTCTGCGTATTCCTTTGAAGTGCTAACACCTGCAAACAAAGTAATAACAGCTATAATCATAGTGATCATGTAAAGCCAAAAATGCAATTTACCAATGAACATTAAAAAGCTTGATTCTGCCATACTAACTTTTAGCACACGCTGACCAATATAATACCAAGTAGCCCAAATTCCTGAGAGCATAAAACCAAAAATTACACCTGAAGTGTGCAATGGTCTAAGTCTTGAAAAAGTACCATACTCACCGGCTAAATAATTTAAATCTGGATAAGCCATCTGAAAGGCAATAAGCGTTCCAATAGCCATACCAATAACACCAAACAATAAGGTAGCAAACATAAAATATTTAGCAACCGTATAGTCATAGTTTAATGCATTTCCTGGGTGCATTTCCTCTCCTTAAGTTTTTTTCTGCAATTATGCGATCTTTATATTATACGATACTTAATATCTTTTTTAGCTTAAACTATGTCTAATTATTTATTATTTATTAATAAATTATCGCGTAAAAACAAAGCCTATATAAGAAAAATACACACCATAACAAAAAATTAAAATATAGGAAATTAAACTAGCTATTTTTTGAAATTTTTCATTTAATGTTTTAGAAAAATACGCAAGAAATATCAATGCTGGTAAAGTTGAAAAACCAAAAACAAGCATAATTAAAGCCGATAAATACACACTTTGCACACTCATTCCAAAGGCTATATAAAAATACACCAAACCACAAGGCACAAAGCCATTTAAAAATCCTAAAAAAAGAGTACTCTTGAAAGATTTTTGTTGAATCAATCTAGAGATGTTTTTTTTAATTACGCATTCAAAAAATAAAGAATTTTCAAAAAAACTTAGAAATTTTCCTTTAAAAATCAAAGCAAGTGCTAATGTTATCATAAAAATTCCAATTATAAAAAACATTATGCCTTTTGAAAATTCACTAAATGAAAGCAAACTTCCAAAAACTCCAAAAAATATACCCAAGCAAACATAAGCAAAAATTCGAGATAGATGATATGAGAAAATTAAAAGAAAAAAAGGGAGTTTAATTTGCTTTGAAAGCTGAGTATAAGCTAAAACAAAACCTCCGCACATTCCATAACAATGCCCAAAACTAGAAAGAAAAGCTATACTTGCTAAAGCAATAAAATCTAAACTCACAAAAGCTCTAAAAATTCTTTAAAAATATACTTGCTCTCATGTGGTCCTGAAGAACTTTCTGGGTGATGTTGCACCGATATAATAGGATAATTTTTATATCTCACACCCTCTACATTATCACCAAACAAATTTCTATGAGTAATAGTTGCAACCTCTGCTATTTCTTCAGGAATATTATAATTATGATTTTGTGCTGTAATTTCTACTGTGTTATTAGTAAGGTTAATAACAGGATGATTTGCTCCATGTTGGCCGAATTTCATTTTATAAGTTTCATAACCAAAAGCATTACTTAAAAGTTGATGTCCCAAACAAATACCAAGCATAGGAATTTTAGCTTCTGCTAGTTTTTTAATCTCTGCGATTTCATCTTTTAAAATTTTTGGCTCACCTGGTCCATTGGATAAAAATACACCATGAATTTTACCTTTTTGATATAAATCAATCAAATCTTTTGCCTTGGTATTATAAGGAAAAACCTCCACCTCAAGTCCAACACTTACAAGCTCATTTAAAATATTTTCTTTTACACCATAATCAATCACAGCTACTTTTTTACCATTTGCTTTTACATTCTCATAAGCTTTGTTGCTATGATCCCAAGCACCTTTACTATGTTTATAAGAGCTTTTAGTGCTAACCTGTGCTACATAATTTACCTCATCAATTTTAGCACTAGAAAGAAGCATTTTTTTAAGCTCTTCTTTGTCCTTAATTTCAGTAGATATTACCGCTCTCAAATTTCCTTGATCTCTGATCATTTTAACTAAAAATCTAGTATCAATTTCACAAAGCCCTATTTTTTCATGCTTTTTCAAATAAGCACTTAAAGAATCATTGGCTCTAAAATTAGAATAATCTTCATTTAATTCTCTTATAATCATTCCGCTAGCAAATACATCTTTACTTTCATTATCTTCATCATTAATACCAACTATACCAATTTCTGGCATTGAAAATACTACAAACTGACCTGCATATGATGGATCAGAAATAATTTCTTGATAGCCTGTTAAAGAAGTATTAAAAACAAGCTCTCCAAAAAAAGTTCCACTTTGTCCAAAAGCCTTTGCGCTTAAAAAAACATCATTCTCTATATAAATATATGCTTTCATAAAAGTCCCTTTTTTCTAAGCTCTTCTTGATATAGCTTTTCAAATACCAATTCATATTCTTCAGAACCTGGAATAAGTTTTCTTTTATAATTTGAAATTTTTTCATAGACTAAATCTTCTAAATTTTCATACTCTTTTAAATAAGACATAATACTTGAAAAAATGAGATTTTTCACGCGATTTTCTGATACATTGTAGTTTATCAAATCTTCTTCCACTAAATTTTCTAAAATTTTATGAGAAAGATTATTGTATCTATCTTCACTATCAAGCATAAATTTAAACTCATTTGCTAGTTTTTTCTTAATCATCCAAAACATACTTTTTCTATCTATTTGCATAAACTCAATTTCATCTTCTTGGCTTTCTAAAATTTCTTTTGCTTTTTCATCAAGTTTACGCTCATTTAAAACATCTATTTCTATAATTTCTTTTGCTGTTTTTAAAAGTTTTTGACTATCATCTTTAATTTTAACAAAAGAAGAATGCATTAAATCAAGTATTATTTTATTTGCTATATAAGGTATATGAGCTGGTTTGATACGCATTTATTCACCTTTTTATTTTTATTTTGAAATAATACTAAAAAAAAGGTAAAAACTGCTTAAAACTTACTGCGAACTTGCATTTTGATCTAAATTTTTCAAAAGTAGTGTTAAATCGGAAGCTTTTTTTGGATCCATCTTGGCCATAATGGATGAAATTTTTCTAGGGTCTAGCGAAAGTAGAATTTTTGAAGCCTCATCCGGTTCCATTTCGCTTAATATACCTGCTACAGCCACATCTTTCATTTTAGCATAAATTTCTGTGATACGCCCCATAGTTTTATCATTAATAACTTGAAGATTTTGTTTAGTCGCTTCTAATATACGCTCATTTTGCTCTTTTAAACTTTTTATTTGCTCTAAACTTGCATTAACATCAGCTTCTTTTTGCTCCAAAGCTTGCATTTTTTCTTTTTGCAAAGCTTCAAAAGAAGCTCTATAAGCCTCTAAACTTTGTCTTGCTTCATCATATTCTCTAATTTGCTCTTGCATTTGCTCTTTTCTTGCTTCAAAATACTGCTCGCAATTTTGCTGTGCATTTACAAAATTTAAGAAAATCAATAAAAATATTATTTTTTTCATCATTTATCCTTATTAAAATGTCTTGTTATAGCAAGTTCATCTATAAATTTTTCTTCTTCTTTTTGTAAGGCTTTTTGGATTTTTTTTAATTCTTCATTTTCTAAAACCTTAATTTTTTCAAATTCCAAATGAGCCTTTTTGTATAAATGTTGATGATGTGCAAGTTCTTTTTTAGTTAGGTCTAATTTTTGTTTAATTCTTTGCTTACCCTCTCTTGCAATCTCTTGCATTTTTAAAGACGATCTTAACAAAGCCACCGAACCTTTATCAGCCAAAGTCAAGCTTTCGCATGTTTTTAAAGCTTCTTTAAATTCTTCTTCACACAACAAAAGCTTTTGTCTTGTTCTAGTCAAATTTGCCTCTGCTTTATCAAGCTGTTGTTTTCTAAGCTTAATCACAGAAGAATATTTGCTTTTCATAAAATGATGGTATCTTCTCTTTCAGGACTTGTGGAGATATAACCTACTCTAACGCCACTTAATTCTTCCAAACGCTTAATGTATTTTTTAGCATTTTCAGGTAGCAAATCATAATCTCTAATCCCTGCAACTTTATCCCAACCTTCCATTACTTCATAAATAGGCTTAGCGTTTTCTAAATCACAAGGTACATAGTCTATTTCTTGTCCTTTATATTCATATGCTTTACAGATTTTAACACTTTCAAAACCATCTAATACATCAAGTTTCATTAATGATAAAGTATCTAAGCCATTTAATCTTGCAGTATATCTTACCGCAACCGCATCAAACCAACCACATCTTCTTTTTCTACCTGTGCTTACTCCGATTTCTTTACCAATAAGTCCTATTTTTTCACCATCTTCACCTAAATCCTCACTTGGAAAAGCTCCATTTCCCACTCTTGTTGTGTAAGCTTTTACTATGCCTATAACTTTTCCAATTTCTTTTGGATTTAATCCCAAACCACTTAAAGCTCCAGCTGAAATAGTCGTTGAACTAGTTACATAAGGATAAGTTCCATGATCAATATCAAGCATAGAACCTTGCGCGCCTTCTAACAATACTTTTTTATCCTCATCTAAAGCTTTCCAAAGCATTCTTGTAGTATCTGTAATATATGGCGCTAGCACTTCTTTAAAGCGTTTTAAATCTTTTAAAATTTCATCATAACTAGGCATTGCAATACCTAAAACATCAAAATAAGTTTTTTTAAGTTCAAAATCTTTCATTAAATTTTCACAAAGTTTTTCAGGCTCTAGCAATTCCCCTACTCTATGTCCATTACGACTTATTTTATCTTCATAGCTTGGCCCTATGCCTTTGCCTGTTGTTCCTATAGCTTTATCGCCTTTAAGTCTTTCTCTTGCTTGATCAATCAAAGCATGATGATTTAAATTTAAATGAGCTCTATCGCTTATAAATAATCTTCCTTCTAAATTTTCAAATTGAGCCATTTCACTAATTAATACATCAGGATTAACTACAACTCCATTACCTATAACATTAATACATTGCTTATTTAAAACACCTGATGGCATTAAATGTAAAGCATATCTTATACCATCAACCCATATAGTGTGACCTGCATTATGTCCACCTGCGCTTCTGCAAACATAATCATAATTTTCACATAGTTTATCAACTATCTTACCCTTACCTTCATCACCCCATTGGATACCAACGACAATATCTGCTTTACTCATAAAAAAACTCCATTTTGACTTAAATTTGGCGAGAAGGTGAGAGAATCGAACTCCCCAAAAAGTAGTCAACTACCCTTTCATCTGATTTGAAGTCAGTGGCCATCACCAGATAAGCTAACCTTCCAAAAATGATATTATATCTTAATATTTTTAATTGAAACAAAAATTAAACATATGAAATTATAAGCGCGTAAAAATACTTTGAAATATTATATTTTTTAGTTATAATGTTTGTTTTTCAGTGTCAAGTTTTGACAATTACAATTTTTGGATATATCAATGCATTCTTTCAAACAATCTTTTTTTATAAATTTTTGGGATAATTCCAAAGGCATGATTATACTTGGAATTTTAAGTGCTATTTATTTTGGAATTTTTGGCAGTGTTTGGGCTGTTACAGGTGAAATGACACGCTGGGGTGGAGAAATTTTAGAATTTTTTGGTATGGATTTAAGCTCCTACACTTACTACCAAAAGCAAAATTTAAGTGGCAGTCCCTTAACAAGAATTGATGGTATCATGCTCATAGGTATGTTTATAGGATGCTTAGTAGCTGCATTTTTAGCAAATAAATTTAAATGGCGTTTGCCTGCTAGCAAAATTCGAATTTTTCAAGCTATTATAGGAGGAATTTTATCAGGCTTTGGTGCAAGACTTGCTTTTGGTTGTAATTTAGCAAATTTCTTTACAGGTTTACCTTATTTTTCTTTACATACTTGGGTTTTTACTTTATTTATGATTTTAGGAATTTATCTAGGTGTTAAGGTTTGCAATCTTGCCTTATTTAAGCCAAAAGCAAAGTTACAACGCGTTTGCAAAGAAAATCAAAAATTAAAAACACAAAATAAAATTTCAAAAATATATTTTTACATAGGACTTGGTGTATTTATAATTTTTATAATTTATGTTGTATTTATACTACAAAAACAAAATATTGATATTAAAAACAAAGAAAGTTTTTTTCCTTTAGCGTTAATATTTGGTTTTGTTTTTGGTTTTATCATTTCTAGGGCTCAAATTTGCTTCACTTCTTGCTTTAGAGATTTATTTTTATTTGGTAGAGACAATGCTATAAAAGGCGCTTTAATAGGTATGATCATAGCTTGTTTAATAGCTTTTGCTTTTATATTACAAGGGCATACTAGTAAAGTAATAGAAATATCACCAAACCTTGCTATAGGTGCTTTTTTATTTGGATTTGGAATAGTTTTTGCCGGAGGATGCGAGTGTGGTTGGATGTATAGAGCTTGCGAGGGACAAAGTCATTTTATTATAGTGGGTATTGCCAATATCATCGGTACTATGATCTTAGCTTTAAATTATGATCATTTCCCAAAAATACTAACAAATGGTATAAAAATTCATCTTTTAAATGATTTTAGTTATTTTAATGGCTTATTAATCAATTTAGCTTTGTTTGCTATTTTATTTTTGTTTGTTTTAAAATTTAAAAGATTATTCTTCCAACACAACAAAGGAAAATTATGATTATTCATTATAGTTTAAATTTAGAAGGTGAGGCATGCCCATATCCTGCTATAGCTACCATTGATGCATTAAAAGAATTAAAATCAGGTGAAGTCTTAGAAATTTTATGTGATTGCCCACAAAGTATTAATTCTATACCTCAAGATGCGAAAAATCGCGGATTTGAAATTTTAGAGATAGATCAAGATGGACCAACGCTTAGATTTTTAATTCAAAAACCTTAAAATTAGATTTGAGTATTTACTCAAATCTTTATATTTATACGATATTTTTCTATTAAATTTTCATCCAATATCACTCCTATACCCACAGCATCATTGACTTCAACTATACCATCTTTGCAAGGGATTAAATTTTTCACCAAATGAGTAAAAAGCACACTTGTTGATTGAGAATACTCTATCAAATTACAATATTTAGTACTTGCTAGAAACTGCACCGTAGCAGCAAGTAAAATTCCTGTAGAAAAACCATGCGGGACTAAATCACAACCATATTTTAAAGATATTTTTTCAATTTCTAACATAGTGTCAAAACCACCGCATCTAGTAATATCAGGTTGCACAATAGAAACTTTTGACTTTTTAATAAAATTTTCAAACTCATTTAGCGTGTAAAAACTCTCTCCACCCGTAATCTTACAAGGTAAGTGTTCGCTAAGTCTTGCATAATCATAAAAATTATTTGCACTAACTGGTTCTTCTATCCACTCTAAGTTATATTCTTCAATTTCCAAAAATCTTTCTCTTGCATAAGAAAAATTTTTCCAAAGCCCTACTAAGTCAATACTAAGTTTAATATCATCACCCACTGCACCTCTAATATTCTTGATAATCTCTTTATCAGCTAATGCATTATTACCAAAGCCTGCACCACCAAATTTTAATAGTTTAAAACCTTCTTCTTTTAAGTATTTTACTCTAGAAATATTTTCTTCCATATTTTCACTCGGAATAAAAGTAGCGTATGCATTTAAAAAGTCTTTTCTTTTTCCACCAAGTATAGTAGCTACACTTACACCATAAATTTTTCCAAGTAAATCATATAAAGCAATATTTATTGCACTTAAAGCACAAATTAATGCTCCGCTAAGTCCATAATACGCACTTCCCTCAATCAAATCATCCATAATCTTCTTAATATTTCTTGGATCTTGTCCTATTAAAATTTCACTTAAATTTCTGCAAGATCCATGAGTACTAGGTTGCTCAAACATTATCTTTAAAACTGCCGCAGCACTATCACTTTCTCCTATTCCATAAAGATTATTATCTGTATAAATTCTTAATATAAAGGCATCTTCACCCCACTCACAAGACTCATCAAAAGTTTTTGTCCTTAACCATATAGGTTCAACCTTTGTAATTTTCATTATCCATCCTTTTTATCCATTTAATAAGCCCATAAAAGCTAATAGCAAGTATTACCAAAAAAGGAGCAGCACTCAAAACAACTGCAACTTTTAAGGTATTTAAATCTGCATTTATATAAAGCATTGCTAGAGGAATTAATCCAAGCATAATACACCAAAAAACTTTTAAATATTTACTAGGATTTTCACTATCTATTTTTGTGCTTACACAAGAAATAGTAAATGCAGTAGCATCCATATGAGAAGCCAAAAATACCATCATAAGCAGGAAATAAAAAAGAGCAAAAATAGTACCAAATGGTAGTGTTTTTACCAATGCTACCACTCCAGCTTCTCCAGCATTTGAACTAATAAAATTTGGAACATCTAAGATTCCACTTTGAAAAATATCTATTGCATATGAACTCAAAACTCCAAAGAAAAACCAAGTCCCAATACATCCACCCACAATAAGACCAAAAATTACTTGACGAATGGTCCTTCCTTTAGAAATTTTTGTCACAAAAATACTAACAGCAGGAGTGTAAGTAATCCAATAAAGCCAATAAAAAACTGTCCAATCAGAATTAAAGCTACTTACACCAGTAATATCATTATATAAGCTCATTGAAACATAATTACTAAAAAATACCCCTATACTATTTATTATATTATTTAATATAAATACACTATCTCCTAAAATAAATACCAATATTGCAAACACAAAACACAAGATACAAGATATTTTAGCAAGTTTTGCCATACCACTTGATAATCCAACAAAACTAGAAAAGGTAAAAACAGCTGTAACAATAGCTAAAAGAATAAATTTTAAATAAAAACCATCATTAATATCAAAAATTCCAGAAAGTCCAGCACTAATTGTAATTATAGAAAGGGTTGTAGTAAGCACAAGTCCACCAAAAGTACTAAATAAAAACACAACATCGATGATTTTATCAAGCACTATATTTTGATTAATATGCAAGATATTTGCTATTAAACTTGAAATTTTTAAATTTTTATTTTTAAAAATATAAAAATGAAAACACATTGCAATAGAACTTAAAGCATATACAGCCCAAGGCGTAATACCCCAATGCAAATACACAAAAGAAGTTGCACTTCTTAAAGCTTCTGTAGATTTTGGAGTAATATTTAATCCAGGTGCTAAATAATAATATGCCCATTCCATAAATGCCCAATACATAGTAGCAGATCCAAGTCCTGCACAAATAAACATAAAAATCCAAGCAGTATTTGAATAAGGATTTATCCCATCGCCTAATTTAATATTACCTATTTTAGAAAAAGCCAAGTAGAAAATAAAAACTACACAAATAAACTCAAAAAGTTGAACAAATGAGCCAAACATATGTGTAAGCTTGCTAAAAAGAAAATTTGCTACTTCTAAAGCTTTACTAGGATTTATAAGTAAAATTACAATCACCATAAAAACCGCCAAAATAGATGTCACTATCAAAAATAAATCATAAGTTTTTTGATTATTTTTTTGCATAAATCTCCTTTTTGTTTCAAGTAGTAAATATATAGTATTTTCTTATTTTAAAATAAAACTTAAAGAAACTTTTATCATAAATGCATTAAAAGCCATACCTTAGTATTTGCAAATATTTTTTACTATAATAAAAAATTATTTAATCAATAAATTATTGCTACTAAAATACACAAATAAATAATGTTATTTCTCAAAATACAAAAATATTTAAAAAAATATCTTACATTGAAATTAAACACAAAAAAAGGAGGAATACATGTGGCAAGGGAGAAATGATGGTGATGAAATTATCCATAAACGATTATTTAAATGTTTAAATCACTCTTCAAATAATAAATTATTAGGCTTTTGTTCATCATTGGGTGTGCAGAGAAATAATGGTAGAATTGGAAGTGAATTAGCACCAAAAATTATAAGAAAGAATATGGCAAATTTTGCTATACATGATGATTTTGATTTTGATGATTTAGGAGATATTGAAAATTTTGATACCCTAGAATTAGGCGATGAACTACTTTATCACAAGTGCTTAGAAATTTTACATAATAATCATTATGGTGTAATTTTAGGAGGTGGACACGAAACATCTTTAGCTTGTATCAAAGCGCTTTTAGATTACAAAAAAAGTGTAGGAGTTATAAATTTTGATGCACATTTTGATGTAAGAATTCAGGAGTTACATACTTCTGGAAATTCTTTTTACAAAGCTTATGAATATGCAAAAGAAAATAATTATAATTTTTCTTATCTTTGCTTGGGTGCAAGTAAATTATCTAACACAAAAGCACTTTTTCAAACTATGGATAATATGAAAGCAAGTTATGTTTTAGATACTGAATTTGAAAAATGTATAGAAGTCATTAAAAATTTCTTAAAACAAAATGAAGTTGTTTATTTAAGTATTGATATGGATGTATTTTCACAAAGCGTAGCTCCTGCTGTAAGCGCCCCTGCTGTTTTTGGTATCAATTTAAAAGAAATTTTAACTCCGATAAAAATTATTTTTGAAAGCAAAAAAGTTGCTTTAGCAGATATTTGTGAATTTAATCCTAAATTTGATATAGACAATCACACTGCAAAAATCGCTGCTTATCTAGCATATTTTTTATTAAGTAAAGGAATGATATGAAATTTGATAGTTTAAGTGTATTAGCTATTAGTATCGGGGTTTTATTGTTTGGTATGTTTTTGAAAAAACGTTTTTTAATCTTAGAAAAATTTTGCATTCCCGCACCAGTTATAGGTGGATTTTTAATCAGTATAATCATTTGGATTTTAAGTTTTATTGAGATTAAAGTTGATTTTGATACAAGTTTACAAACTCCTTTAATGGTAGCTTTTTTTACCGTAATAGGATTAAGTGGAAGTTTTAAACTCTTAAAAGTAGGAGGAAAAGTACTTTTAATCTATCTAGGTTGTTGCTGGTTTATGGCTTTAATGCAAAATTTTATCGGCATTTCCATGATGAGTTTATTCGATTTAAATAAACTATATGGAATTTTATGTGGTGCTGTTTCTTTGGAAGGAGGACATGGAAATGCTATAGCTTTTGGAGGTATGGTTGAAGAATTAAGTGGCTTAAATAACGCTAAAGTTTTAGCAGTGGCAGCAGCAACCTTTGGACTGATTTCAGGGTCTTTGCTCGGAGGTCCTGTAGCAAAATATCTTATAAATAAACACAAATTAAAAATCACAACTAATCAAGATATTAAAGATATAGATCCTCTAAAGCATGAAATTCACAATGCAAATTATAAAGATTTTTTAAAATCTTTATTTTTAATATTATGTATTATGTGTATTGGATTTTTTTTAAGTTCCAAATTTACACAATATAGCGGCTATTCTTTGCCTAGTTATGTTGGTGCCATGCTTGTTGCTATTGTTGTAAGAAATATTAATGATTCTTTTAATATTTTCAAGCTAAATCAATATACAATAGATACTATAAGTGAATTAAGCCTTGGTATTTTTTTAACTATGGCTATGATAAATTTAAAAATAAACGAACTAAGTGCTGTTGCTACACCTCTTTTTATTACTTTGATTGTGCAAGTTTTAGCTTTACTATTCTTTACAATTTTTATAGTTTTTAGATTATGCGGAAAAAATTATGATAGTGCGATTATGTGTGCCGGACTTATGGGACATGGTCTAGGTGCAACACCAAATGCAGTAGCAAATATGAATGCAGTTTGTTCTAGATATAATTTAACTTCAAGACAAGCTTTTTTAATAGTACCTTTATGCGGTGCTGTTTTAATTGATATTGTTGCAATACCTTTAAATACTTATTTGATTAATATTTTTTCATAGTTACTCTCGCATATTGCGAGAGTATTAGAGATATTTTAGCATTGTTTCATAAGCTGCTTTAGTTCCTGGGCGAACTTTAGTTACCATGCTCACTAAAATAATCACAACAGAAGCAGCTAAAAATCCTGGAATGATTTCATAAATAGGAAAATCAAGCCACTCTGCTAAGAAATTTTTATATGCTACAACCACAACTGCACCAGTAATCATACCTGCAATAGCAGCATATCTAGTCATTTTTGACCAAAATAACGAAAAGAGCATTACAGAACCAAAACTTGCTCCAAACCCTGCCCAAGCATAAGCTACTATACTTAATACGCTCGAGTTTTTATCAGTAGAAATAATAAAAGCTATCACAGCTACTGCTAAAACACCAAATCTACCCAAAGTCATCACTGTTTTATTGGACGCTTCTTTGTTAAAAATTCTTTTATAAAAATCTTCTGCTATAGTTGAACTTGAAACAAGTAATTGCGAACTTGCTGTGCTCATAATAGCTGCCAAAATAGCACTTAATAAAACACCTGCTATCCAAGGATTGAAAAGCAATTGCGACATTACGATAAAAATCTTTTCAGGATCTTGCAAACTAAGCTCAAATTTACTCACATAAGCTATACCTAAAATACCTATCAAACAAGCTCCAATTAAAGATATAACCATCCAAGAAATTCCTACAAAAGTAGCAGTTGGAATATCTTTAGTTGATCTTATAGACATAAAACGCACCAAAATATGTGGCTGACCAAAATACCCAAGCCCCCAAGAAAGCGCTGAAACTATACCCAAAAAGCTTAATCCTTCCCCCATAGAAAAAGTATTTGGCTTAATTTCTTTGACTATATTAACAGCTTCACTAAAGCCACCCAAATGATAAATCATCACTATAGGTACGATAATCAAGGCACTCATCATTAATAAACCCTGAATTAAATCCGTCCAACAAACTGCCTTATATCCACCCAAAAATGTATAAGCAACTATAATCACAGTTCCTGTAGTAAGTGCATAATCATATTGGATTCCAAAAGTTGCTTCAAAAAGCTTTGCTCCACCTACAAGTCCTGAAGAAACATAAAAAGTAAAGAATATCAAAATAACAATAGCACAAACCACTCTTAATATATGCTTATCATCATCAAATCTTGTTTCAAAATAATCTGGAATTGTAATAGAATTTGCAATCACACTAGTATAAATTCTAAGTCTTTTTGCTACAAAAGCCCAGTTTAAAAATGCTCCTATACTAAGACCTATTGCAATATAGCTTTCAGCTAAACCACTTACATATAAAGCTCCCGGTAAACCCATTAAAAGCCAACCGCTCATATCAGAAGCTCCAGCACTAAGTGCTGAAACTACCGGCCCCATAGAACGACCACCTAAAAAATAATCCTCTGAATTTTTATTTTGTTTATAAAAATAAAATCCAATAAAAAGCATTAATGCTGAATATGCGACAAACATTATCGCAATTTGAGTATTAATGTGCACAACCTCCATTTTTTCTCCTTTTTATTTTAAAGCACGAATGCCTAAATTTCCATAACGGTGGAAAGATATACTTAAAGCTTTTTCATTATGATATAAAAGCAACTCAAAACGTCCGTTCATTAAAGGCTTAGCATTGGCAATGATTTTTGCACAACTTGCTGCTTTTATGAAAATTTCATCATTAATATCTAATGGAGCAAAATAACGAATTCTTTCATAATCAGCTATTTTGCTAATGAAATTTTCTTTACTTTCTTTAAGGAATAAAGTTTTTGAACTAATTTTTTGATTAATCTTTTGCACAAGATCTATTTTTTCATGCTCATCATAACTTAAAATAAGATCAATATTTAGCACACTAGCTGCTAAAATAACTCCTAAAATATCTTTTAAACTATCATCTTTATGTACTCTATAAGCAATATTTTTAACCTTTGTATAAGAGAAAATATTATCCTCGCCTCTTATATTGACATAATCTTTTGCACTTGCAAATTCATGTTTTGCATGATAAGCATAGCTTCTTGCCATAGCTTTAATGACTTCAAAATCAGCTTTATCTTTTTCATTTAAATCCAAGCTTAAAGCATTTAAATTTGATACTAATTCATTATCTAAGACATTTTGATCAACTTGACTTTGCTCTATATCTAAAAATTGAGTGATGTAATTATAAATTCCAACTTTTCTACCAAAACCAATGGCTGATTTTTTAATACCACCAAAAGGTTGTCTAAGAACTATAGCTCCTGTTGTTGGTTTATTGATGTAAATATTTCCTGCCTCTATGTGAGTGTGGAAGTATTCCCATTCTCTCTCATCTAAACTTTCAAATCCTGCTGTAAGTCCATAGCCTGTAGAATTTACTATATCAATAGCTTCTTTTAAATCTTTTGCTTTCATTACAGTTAAGATTGGTGCAAAAAGCTCATTCATGTGCGTAAAATCACCTTTTTTAGTACCATATTTAATCCCTGGAGTTAAAAGATAAGGATTATCATCTACAAATTTAGGTTTTAAAGCCCAACTTTCATATGGAGCTAACTCATCTAATGCTTTTTGCAGTTTTACATCTGGTTTATCTGCTAAAGCTCCAAGTTTATTTTTAAATACAAATGGATTTCCAACCGCCATAGAACTAGCAGCATCTACTAAGGTCTTTTTAAATTCCTCATCTTCATAAACTTCTTCTTCTAAAACAAGTAAAGAAGTAGCAGAGCATTTTTGACCTGAATTTGAAAATGCTGAATGAATGATATTTTTAATCGCACTATCACGATCAGCAAATTTAGAAACAATAGTTGCATTTTTACCGCCTGTTTCAGCACTTAAAAGTAAGGTTGGATTAGCTTTGAGCATTGCATAAGCAGTTTCTTCTCCACCGGTTAATACTGAAAATTTCACACTTTGATCAACAAGCAAGTATTTTGATATATCGCTACCTTTAGCAGGTAAGAAAATCAAAGCATCTTTAGGAATTCCTGCATCCCAAAAGCATTTACAAAGCATATAACCTGTTAGCATAGATAAAGATGATGGCTTATATATTACTTTATTGCCTGCAGCCAAAGGTGCTGCTATGGTTCCTACTGAAATACCTACTGGAAAATTCCATGGTGCAATTACCACACCTATGCCTTTTGCTTTAAAAGTAGTATTTGGATTTTGCTCTTTTAGTTTTTCCAAAGAATGTGGGTAAAATTCTAAAAAGTCTATAGCCTCACTAACTTCAGGATCAATTTCTAAGAAAGTTTTTCCTACTTCTAAAGCTGCTATACCTATTAAATCTCCTCTACGATCTCTAACAAGTTGAGCAGTTTTTGCTAAAATTTTATAAATTTCATCATGACTTAAATCACTAAAATTTGAGCTCTTAGCTACATCTAAAGCATATTTAATCTCTTTTTGGCCTGCTAAATGTGCTTTACCTATAGTGCGATTTTTGATTTTATCTTTAACTTCTATTACTTGTAAATTTTCATTTTTAATTTCTTCTTTTGCAACCGGATACACATCGTAATTTTCTAAATTTTCATATTTAGTTCTTATATTTTTAGCCCATTCTCTATTTGCTTTTAAGATAAAATCTGTATCAGGTTCATTTTTAAATTCTTTACTCTCATAAGAACTAATAGCCTTTGTCTCATTATTTCTATCTTGAGTTCTATGAGTAGAATTATCCAAACTAGCAACGCCTTCTAAAGATTTTATAAATAATTCTTTTTGCATTTGCCAATTTTTATCATTGATTTTAAGGTTGAAAAAATATCTCATGAAATTGTCTTCACTAGTATTTTCATCAAGTCTTCTTACTAAGTAAGCAATGGCATTATTAAAATGCGCTTCATCGCACACCGGTGCATAAAGTATAAGATCATGCATTTTAGAAAGCTCATAAGAGCATTGCAAGCTCATACCTTCAAGCATTTCAAAAGTAAAAGATGATAAAGCTCCTGCTTGTGAAATTCTAGTATAAGCATAAGCAATTTCAAATAAATTGTGACTCGCAATACCTACATTAATATATTTATAATTATCACCCTCTAAGACAAAATCGAGCATTTTCTTATAATTACTATCTGTGTCAATTTTTTTATAAAAAGTAGGTAAAGCCCAACCTCTTTGTGAAGCTATAGTTTCTTCACTTTCCATATTCGCTCCTTTAACAAAGCGAATTTTTATAGGCTTCATACCTTTTAAAACTCTTTCTTTTGAAAAAGCAAAAAGTTTTTTCAAATATTCATAAGAATCAGGAAGATAAGCTTGTAAAACGATACCTGCTTTAATATTATACTTTGCAATACTTTCCATAAAAGCTTCAACGGTTAATTCTAAATCTCTAAATTCCTCCATATCAAGATTGATAAATTTAGACACACCTTGCTTTTTTTCTTCTTCTAAAGCAAGAGCATATAATTTATCCAATCTTTTTACCACTTCATCTTTAGAGTATTCAAAATCAATGATATTAATTTGAGAAAAAATGGTAGTGATTTTAATTGAAATATAAGTAATATAGCTTGTTTTTAATGCTTCTTCATATTTTTTTACTCTATAAGCACTCTCAGCCTCACCCAAAACCTCTTCACCAATTAAATTTACATTTAAGGTAATTTTATCTTCATCTTTTCTTTTACGCATATGAGGCTCTAAAACACTAGGGTTTGCATCTAAAACCATAGCTTTAGTATCTTCTCTTAAATGCTTAATGAAAAATGGCACACTAAGAGTTGGTGCAAATTTTCCAAAATTTAAAAATGAAAAAAGCAAAAATTTTTCAAAAGCACTAAAAAAATCTGCTATACCATATTTGTTTAAAGTATGCTCTATAAGCTCAAAACTCGCACTTTTATCTTTACATCTAAAAGAGCGATCTAAAAGTTCAATCAACATCACTTTATTTTTAGGATTGTTTAAAAGTTTTTGCATTTTGGCGTGAAATTCTTTTTCACTTTGAGAGATATTACTTTCTATTTTTCTTTGTAATTCTTCAGCTAATTGCAAAGCTTTTTGTATCATTTCTTCCTCCATTTAGTAATTAATATCTTTTATGATACAAAAATAGCCACAAAAATCAACATATATTTATTTATAATTTATTTTTTTATGTAAAAAAGTAACAAATATAAACATATATTTTTAATTGTAAATAAAATATTAGCGTAATAATAAATAATTATGAGTATTTCTTACACATCTAGCAATAATCTTTGCCTCTATATTGTAATCTTTCAAAATTTTCAAAGCCTCATTTGCATCTTTTTCACTCATTGCAGCTAAAAGTCCACCTGAAGTTTGAGGATCAAAATACACTATATCCTCATCTTTTTCATTTAAATTATCAACCCAAATTTTTAGGCTATCTTTATTTTTATAAGCTCCTGCTGGGATTATCCCCATATTAGCCATTGGCAAAACTCCATCCATTAAAGGAATTTCATTTTTATACACTTCTATCATAATCTCTTCATTTAACATTTCTTTTAAATGTCCCAAAAGACCAAAACCAGTAACATCACTTAAAGCACTAAGACTTTTAAACCCCTTTAAAATACGACTTGCGTAAAGATTTAAAAAACTCATTTGCTTTATTGCTTTTAAAATCTTTGCTTTTTCTAGCAAACCAGCCTTGATAGCAGTGCTAATAATGCCACTACCTATAGGCTTAGTAAGTAAAATCACATCACCATCTTTTGCACTATTATTAGCTATAAATTTCTTAGGATGAACTACACCTGTCACACTAAGACCAAAAATAAATTCATCATTTTCTATAGTATGGCCACCTACTAGCACAGCACCAGCTTCTTCAACCTTAGCTCTAGCACCTTCTAAAACTTCAAGTAAAATTTCATTGTTAAAATGACAAGTATCAAAGCCTACAATATTTAAGGCATTAATCACCTCAGCACCCATAGCAAATACATCACTTAAAGCATTGGCAGCAGCTATAGCACCAAAATGATACGCACTATCAACCACAGGTGTGATAAAATCAAGTGTTTGCACTAAAGCTAAATCTTCATTTAGCTTATAAACACTTGCATCTTCGTTATTATCAATACCACTTAAAATGTTTTCATGCGGTTTTAAAATGCCAAGAATTTTGTCAAGACCCACCGAGTCTAGTTTGGCAGCTCAACCCGCAGCTTTTACATATTGAGTTAGTTTTTGGTCTTTATATATCATAAAGAAATAATCTTTGCCTTTCCAAAAAGTTCATTTAAAATTTCATAAGCATTACCTATTTTGCCTATTTTAAGCTCTTTAGTTTTACCAAAAAATTCCAAACATGCCCCACAACTATAAATTTCAACCCCTAAATTTTCAAGCTCTTTCATAGCTTCAAAAGCCATATGAGAACAATCAGTATTCATTAAAACACTATCATTAACGCAAAGGATTTTTACAGGTTTATTAGGTAAATCTTTTAAGGTTTTTAAAAAACCTAGCATTAGATTTTTCCCAAGCTCCCCTTCACCTACTTTATCGCTTTTTAAAAACAACACATTATATTCTTGCAAATTTTGTTCTTGAATTTGAACTATATCACCATCTTTTATAATACTAATAATACTTTCATCATTTACATCTTTCACACTAAAGTTCAAATTTAAAGATTTTAAAAACCTCATTACATTTTCTTTAGAAGCTTGAGAATTTAAAAGAATTTCTAAATTTTCATTTTCTTTTAACTCTTCTAAAGCCTTTTTTGTCTCTATCACAGGACGCGGACAAGCTAAATCTCTACAATCAATTTTCATTTTTTACCTTTTTTACTTAATGATATATTTTTATAACTTGTATTCAAATTAAGTTTTATCTTTTTCTTGATTTTTCTTGAAAAATAATTCTTTAAAGCGCTTATTAGTGTATTCTTCTACATCTTGTTGTAAAATTTTAAAATTTTGAATTAGCTCATAAGCTCTAGGAGTAAGCTTACTACCTGATTGACTTCCTCTTCCTTTTTTAGCAATGAGCAATTCTTCTTTCATATTTTTTTCTAAATCCTGTATATAAAGCCAAGCTTTTTTATAATTCATCCCTAGTTGTTTAGCCGCTTGGGAAATACTTCCGCATTCTCCAACTAATTCTAAAATATCTGTTTTCCCTTTACCAAAAAGTAATTCTCCATCAGGATTTTCTACCCAAATTTTGCTTTTTATATGAAATTTTTTACCTTTTTTTTCTTCAAAACAACCAAGTTCGCAGTATTTAACATCAATTTTATAAGTTTTAAGCGTAGCTCTCATATCAGCCATATTAAAGTTTTTAGCACATTCTAAAGCATCTTTACATGATATGCGACGCTTAGAATCTAGTTTTGTTTCTAATTTTTCTAAAATTTCACTTTTTGCTATATTTTTATTTAACTTTCCAAATTGACCTAACTCGCAATCTGAAATTTTTACATCCATTTTTTTTATACTAGCTTGAAAATCTTCTTTGGAGTATTGTTTTAAAAGCTCTAGTGCTTTTTTACAAGTAAGTTTATTATTTTCATCAAGATTTTTTTGAATTTGCAAATTTAATTCTTCCATGAATTAACCTTGGATTATAAGTAGTAAAAAAGGGTGCCTGTAAACACCCTTTGGGTTATTTTGCATCAAGTCCTAAATTTTGGCCCTTAAGCAAAACTCTTTTTCTATACATTGCACTAACTTCAGCTGCATCACCAACCAAAAGTGCATTTGTAGAACAAACCGCAGCACACATAGGCACTTTACCTTCTGCAATACGATTTTGTCCATAAAGTTCTCTTTCTTCATGAGAGTTAGTAGGTTCAGGACCACCTGCACACATAGTACATTTATCCATTTGACCTTTAATACCAAAAGCACCATCTCTTGGAAATTGTGGAGCACCAAAAGGACATGCATAAAGACAATACCCACAACCTATACAAGTTTTTTTATCATGTAAAACAATACCATCAGCTCTAATATAAAAGCATTTTACAGGACAAACTTGCTCACATGGAGCGTCTGTGCAGTGTTGGCAGGCAAGAGTTGTTGAAAACTCTTTTCCTTCTATGCCTTCATTTAGAGTGATTACCTTTCTTCTATTAATCCCCACTGGCACTTCGTGCGCACTTGAACAAGCCACTTGACAAGCAAAGCAAGAAATACAGCGATTATTATCTACATAAAATTTCATTCTAGCCATAACTTACCCCTTAAGCCTTTTCAAGTCTGCAAAGTCCTGCATTAAATTCAGAAATTTGCGTATTTATATCAAAACCATAGTTAGTAACCGTGTTAGAACTTTCACCTATAGTATAAGGTCTAGTGCCTTCAGGATAATTATAACTTAAATCCACTCCTTGCATAATACCCGCAAAGTTATAAGGCAAGCAAATTCTATCCGGTGTAACAGAATGATTATGCACACATTTTACTTTAATCTTAGTACCTTGCGGTGAATGAATCCACATCATATCTCCATCATTTATACCATATTTTAAGGCAAGTTCAGGGTGAACATTAGCAAACATTTCAGGTGTGATTGCAGCAAGATATTTACTAGTTCTCTCAAGCATACCTGCACCACTTAAATTTACTAAACGCATACTTGAAATGATAGTTGGAAACTCTTTGCTCCAATCTTTCTTTTGTTGCTCGCTGATAAATTTACTCTCAACTCTGAAGTTTTTCTCTTGATCGCCCCAAGTAGGATATTTTTTAACCAAATCCCAACGAGGTGAGTGAATAGGCTCTCTATGTAACGGAATAGGATCGGCAAATTCCCAAACTTTCATTCTAGCTCTTGCATTACCTAAACAGCAAGCACTCTTTTCTCTACATTTTTCTAAAATAATACCTGAAATATCTGTACTCCAGCTAGCGCCCATTAATTCTTTTTCGCTATCACTTAGTTTGATATTAAATACTTTTTCAATATTTGCCTTAGTGATTTGTGGGTAACCACCTTTAACTTTACATCCTTTTGGAGTAAAGGCATCATCCGCTAATTGAGAATGTCCTTCATGCTCCAAACCAAAGCGGTTTCTAAAGCCCATACCGCCTTCTTCATAAGGCACATCAGTATTCCATAATATAGAAGTTCCCGGATGTTGTTCATCCCAACAAGGCCAAGGTAAGCCATAGTATTCGCCTTTAACTTCACCACCAAGACCTCTTTGAGTATCAGGATCAAAATGTTCCCAATTTTGTTGGTGTTTTCTTAAGCGTTCAGCTGAAATACCTCTTAAGCCTATACTTAAAAGACCATTACTCATTTCTCTTGTAGCATCATCAGGCCATATAAAATTATCATCATTGTCATCTCTTGTTTGTACAAGCTTATGATCTTTCAATTCCATTTTCATACCGCGAGTGTATTCTTTATAAAAACCGAATTTTTTAGCAAAAGCAAACATAATCTCTTGATCTTCTTTGCTTTCATAAATTGGTTTTACTACTTGAGAACGCCATTGCATAGCACGATTAGTCGCAGTGACATAACCTTCTGTTTCAAATTGAGTACAAGCAGGGATAATATAAATACCATCAGAACGATCTGCTAAAACTGCTACTTCATTTACAAAAGGTTCAGCGATTACAATCATATCAAGTTTTTTAAGCGCTTCTTGAATTTTTACCGTATGCGCCATAGAAGTAATACCCGTTCCTTGCACCCAAAGCACACGGATAGGTGAGTTAGAATAAGTTTTTTCTTCATGTAAAACGCCTTGCCACCATTTTGCTAGTGAAAAACCTTTTTCATGCATCCATTCTTTAGAATAAAATCTTGAATTTAAATATTCTCTATCTACATTCCAAAAATTAGCAAAATGATTCCACGCATTATCATCAAGCCCATAATAAGCTGGTAAAGTATCAGCCAAACAGCCCATATCAGTAGCACCTTGAACATTATCATGACCTCTAATGATGTTTGTTCCTGCACCTGGTTTGCCTATATTACCAAGAACGAGTTGTAAGATAGCTAGAATTCTTGTGTTGGAGCTACCTACCGAGTGTTGAGTAATACCTAAAGCCCAAAATAGCGTAGCAGGTTTGATTGTAGCTAACATTCTTGTGATTTTTTCAAGTTGAGCAGCTGGAACGCCTGTTACATCTTCTACAACTTCAGGAGTCCATTTAGCAGCCTCTGCTTTTATTTCTTCAACACCATAAGTTCTAGTTTTGATTAATTCTTTATCTTCCCAACCGTTTTTGAAGATCAAATGAAGCATACCATAAACTAAAGCTATATCTGTGCCTGGACGAATTCTTACATATTCATCAGCATGTACTGCAGTTTTTGTAAATACAGGATCTACAACTACCAATTTAGCATTATTACGATCTTTTGCTTGTAATAAGTGTTTAAATCCGATAGGATTTGCCACAGCAGTATTTGCACCAAAAATAATCATCATTTTTGAGTGTTTAGTCACATCACCAAAATGATTTGTCATAGCGCCATAACCCCATGTATTCGCCACACCGGCGACTGTTGCGCTGTGTCAAATTCTAGCAACGTGGTCTATATTGTTAGTACCCCAAAATGCTGCAAATTTTCTAAAATAATAAGCTTGTTGGTTATTAAATTTAGCCGAACCTAAAAACATAACGCTATCAGGTCCATTTTCTTTACGGATTTCAAGCATTTTATCACCAATTTCATTGATAGCTTGTTCCCAAGTTAAACGTACCCATTTGCCATTTTCTTTTTTCATAGGATATTTAATACGCTGCTTTGATTTAGTAAGATCGATTTGATCTATCCCTTTACAGCAGTGTGATCCTTGAGAAATAGGATGTTCTATAGCGTTTTCCTGACGCACCCAAACTCCATCTTGCACTTCTGCTTTAATTCCACAGCCTGCACTACAGATACTACAGATTGTTCTAACAATCTTAGAATCTGGATAAGGATTTGCTACTTCTTGTTCACTTGCAGCTCTAATAGCTTTGTTTTCACTACCAAAAGCCGCACTTCCAAGACCAGCAATACCAGCAAGCTTAAGAAAATTTCTTCTTGCTAATGCCATCTTCTTCCTTTCTTAATTAATAAGCTATTTTGTAGTATTTTTCCCAATGCATAGTTTTTCTATAAAGCACTTCTTTTTTAGTACTTTTTCCTAAAACTACGGTATTTTGCTCTTGGTAATCATCTTTAGCTAAAGCATTCACACTTGCCCCAGCTACTACCCCTAAAGCACCAATTTTCAAAGATTTTTTTAAAAAATCCCTTCTTTGATTGGCCTCCATGTTCTCTCCTTTGAAATAAAAGTAAAGAATAACTATAAATACTTATTTTCAAAGTATTTATACACTTAACAAAATAAATTTTGCATATTTTCACTTAAGATTTTATTTAATTTCTATTTTCATAAAAAGATGATTTTGATAATATGTATTTTGGTAACAAAATACATATTAATTTCTATAATTTACTAAGTTCTTCTATATTTGTTTTGCTAAATTTAGTAGGAAGTCTTGGCTCATAAGGAAGTCTTTGTAAAGCCTCATCTGCTATACTTTTACCTTCTTTTTTTATAGGTGCTTGTACTTCCAAATAAGCTCTTTCATTTGCAAAAAAGACTTTCATAATATTGGCAATAGCAATGTAAAAATTTGAGTTTTTGTGGATTTGTAATTTTTCTATAAACTCATCTATTACAGGGTTTATCACAAAACGAAATAATTGCTGTGCAACTTTTAAATCATGCTCAATAATACTTGCCATAAAAGCAAACAAAAAGCCAAATTCATCTTCACTTTGCCTACAATCTTCTTTTTTTCTAAATTTGGTTTTTCTAATGATTTCACAGGCTTGAAGCTTCATTTTGCCATCATCTCTACCCTCATCATAAAAAGAAGCACTAATAGGCACATTCACATAAGAAAAATCAAAAAACACTCCATTTTGTTCTTCTTTAAAACTTGCAAAATCACATACACTAAGTTTTTCAAAATCAAATTTTAAACTATCATCTAAAGGACTTTGAGCTAAAACTAAAACTTGCTCATGCCAAATTTTAAACTCATTTTCATCAATAAAATTAAAAGCTTTTGAAAAAAATTCATAAAAATATTTACGCGAAAGATCAATATCTTGTATCATTAATTTTCCTTGTTATTTTTATTTGATTATAACAAGGAAAATTTAAAAAAATCAAGTGAGATTTTAAAATTTTGTTTTAGAATCGTAAGTAAACGATGGATTGATTTGTTTTTTATCGCTTAGTTCTTTATACCAATAAGAATGTAAAATATAAACTTCCTCTTCTTCTTTATAACCACTAATCATAGAGTGGATACTTCCTTTAATAGCAAATACGGCCATATAAATATGAATAGCAAAAAATACTGCACATAAAATACCCAAAATATTATGGATGATAGCTGAAGCTCTTAAAATATCTATATGAGAAATGCCAAAAATAGATTGCAAAGAAGTAGAATTAAAATCAAGGAAAAACATAAACGCACCGGTGATTATCATCAAAAAGCCACCAAAAACAGCTATATAATACCAAGATTTTTGACCAAAGTTAAACTTACCCGCAGGCACAGGTTTTTTCTCTTTGCTTAAATATCCACCTACTATCATCATCCATCTTAAATCATAACTTGCAGGAAGCATTCTTTTAATCCAACACAAAAGCATAGGAATGATGGAAATGATAAATAAAATAGTAGCAATACCATGTAAGTTTTTACACATTCTTACAAAAAATCCACCGCCAAAATACGATCCAAAAATCATAATAAGTCCGGTTGGTACAAGGATAATCCAAGAGATTGCTGCTACAAAATGAAACAATCTTTCAAATACTGAAAAAGCGTAAATTTTCTTACCATCATGAGAAAATTTCTTTGGACCTATGACCATATAATGCAAAGCAAAAGCTGAAATTACCACTATAAGTATAATCAAAACAGCACTTGCAATATACTCACCTTGCAGTTTAGTCCACAAAGCACCAAAATTTTGATAACTTTCTATATTCATCACTCTTTGCACATCCCAAATTTGAGTATTTTTAACTTCAAAATTTTCTTGAGCAAATAGAAAGTTAAAACAGGCTAAAAGAGCTAGTATAACTCTATGCATAAATTACTCCTAAACATTACACGCTAGAAAAAGCTTAGCATTGTAGTTTTGTTAATTTTCAGTTTCCATTTTTATTTTAAAAAAAGTTTTATTTAAAAAACATAAATTTGCAAAAAACTACAAAAAAACTCAATTTTTAGTTTCTTTTTGAATAATTTTCATAACAAAACTCTCTTATCATAGATAAATTTTCATTCTTATCTAAGAACATTAAATTTGGAAGTCTTACTCCATTAAAAGTAGTGTTTTTAACTATGGAATAATGAATTTGATCTAAAAATACTATTTTTTGTCCTATTTTTAACTCTTGTTTAAAAGCATACTCGCCCATGATATCCCCTGCTAAGCAAGTATTACCACCAAGTAAATAAGCAAATTCGTTTTCTTTTAACTCGCTGTAATTTTGTCCATCACGACTTGATAAAATTCTAGCATTTAAAACCTCGCTTGTATAAGGCATAATGATAGTATCTGGCATATGAGCTTCACTTGAAGTATCTAAAATAGCTATTTTTTTCTCATTTTCTACTATATCTATCACACTTGCAACTAAAGTCCCACACTGCCAACCCACAGCCTCACCTGGCTCAAGATACACTTGCACACCGTATTTATCGCTAAATTTTTTACAAAGATCAATTAGTTTTTGCGTGTCATAACCTTCTTTAGTAATATGATGACCTCCACCAAAATTAACCCATTTTATATTTTTAATAAATTTTGAAAATTTAGCCTCAAAAGCATTTAACACAAGCTCTAAAGAATACGCACTTTCTTCACACAAAGCATGAAAATGAAGCCCACTTAAAGCACTTAAATCTTCATTTTCAAAATCAATCGCACGAATTCCTAATCTTGAAAATCTACCACAAGGATTATAAAGTTCTTTTGGAGCCACTGATAGCTCTGGATTACAACGCAAACCAAGAGACTTGTGGCTTGCTTTATCTTTAAATTTTTTAAACTGATTAAAAGAATTAAATACTATATGGTGTGAAAGATCTATGATTTCATCTATTTCATCATCTTTAAAAGCAGGTGAAAAAGTATGAATTTCTTTGTTCATATATTCTTTTGCGAATTTAGCTTCCCAAAGCCCACTGCAAGTACAACCTGATAGATACTCACCCACTATATCCATAGCACCTGAAAAAGCAAAACCCTTTAGAGCAAGCAAGACTTTTGCTCCACTTTGCTCACTCACTTTAGCCAAAAGCTCACAATTTTTTCTAAGCTTGTCTTCTTCTAAAATATAAGCAGGGGTTTGAAAGTCTTTATCTAAATGATTTTTAATTAGCATTATTTGTCCTTAATTTTTTGATTTAAAACCACTTGTATAACAAATCATATTAAAATTATATCTTGTTTTTATAATTTACAATCATTAATCAAATAATAGCTATAATCAAAATCCAAATCAAAATTAATTTAGGAGTAAAAATTTAATGGATAGAAGGTTATTTTTAAAATTTAATGCTTTAGGTTTAGCAAGTATTAGCAGTGCTTATGCAATGGGGGATCATTCTCATCATAATATGCACTCAAAACATACACAAAAAGATACAAAAGAAATCGATACTTCTTTTATCAAACTAGAAAATCCAAACATTAAACTACTCGATGAAAAAGACTTTCCTAGCGGACAAACATTAGCAAATTTAAAACTTCTAAAAAACACAAGTGCAAAGAAAAATTTCTTTAGATCAAGTATAGAAATCAAAGAAAGTCAAATAGAGCTTGTTAAAGGTAAAAAAACAAAATGCTTCACTTACAATGGCTCTATACCTGGACCCAAAATAGAAGTTTATGAAGGTGACACTGTAGAAATTTTGGTAAAAAATAGTTTAAAAGAACCAACTACAATCCACTGGCATGGACTTGACATACCACCTGAGCAAGATGGCAACCCACACGATCCTATCATGCCTGGTAGAGAAAGAATTTATCGCTTTAAACTTGGAGAAAATTCAGCAGGAACTTACTGGTATCATCCGCACCCACACTACACCACAGCAAAGCAAGTTTATAAAGGCTTAGCAGGGGTATTTGTAGTAAAAGCTAAAAAAGATGCGTTGTCGCATTTACAAGAACAAGATTGGGTGATTAGTGATCTGCGTTTAGATAAAAACGCACAAATTCCTGATAATAATTTATTTGATTGGCTAAATGGTAGAGAAGGAAATTTAGTTCTTATCAATGGACAATTAAAACCAAAAATAACACTTGACAAAGCTCAAAGAATTCGTATTTATAATTTTTGTGCGGCAAGATATTTAAATTTACGCATTAAAGGTGCTAAATTTATTTTAGTAGGAACTGATGGAGGGCTTATAGAAAAAGGTGTTGAATTAGATGAATTATTTTTAAGTCCTGCTTCAAGAGTAGAAGTGCTAATCAAAGCAAGTAAGGGTGAATTTAAACTTGAAAGTACTTATTATGACCGCGATAAAATGCTTGTTAAAGAAGAACCTTACACTCTTATGTTGGCTGATCTTAAAGTAGAAAAAACTATAGAAAACATACCTGAAAAGCTACGAGAATTTTCACCTTTAAAAGAAGCTACAAGCTTTAAAGAAGTGATTATGAGCGAAGATCATATGCAAATGCATGGTATTAGTAAAAAAAGTGAAGAAGAAATCAAAAAAAGCCTTGCCTCTATGTTTTTAATCAATGGTAAAACATTTGATATGAATAGAACGGATTTAACCTCAAAATTAAATGAAGTAGAAGAATGGGTAATAAAAAACAAATCGCATATGGATCATCCTTTCCATATACATGGAACACAATTTGAACTCATATCTTCTAAATTTAAGGGTAAAATAACAAAAGCAAAATTCAGAGCATTGCAAGATACGATTAATGTAAGACCTGGAGAAGAATTAAGACTTAGAATGAGTCAAAAATTTACCGGTATTAGAATGTTTCACTGCCATATTTTAGAGCATGAAGATCTTGGAATGATGGGAATTTTAGAAATCAAAGAATAAAGGTAAAAAATGGTAAAAGTTGAATTTCTAGGGCCAATTAACAAAGAAAGCTTAGAGCTAAATGTAAATAATCTTAAAGAATTAAAAGCAATTTTAGGACAAGATGAAAGCTTAAAAGAATGGCTTGAGCTTTGTGCAGTTGCCTTAAACGATGAAATGGTTTTTAATGATGAAACTACCTTAAAAGATGGGGATAAAATTTGTTTATTACCACCGGTTTGTGGAGGATGAGTTATGTTTGAATTACATCAAGGAGCCTTAGAAATTCCTAGCATTTATGCTAGATGGTATGAATATGCTAAAGATAAAAACTGCGGAGCTTTGATCACATTTTGCGGTATAGTGAGGGCTGAAGATGAGATTGAGGCTTTGAGTTTTGATATATATGAGCCTTTATTAAAAACTTGGTTTGAAAAATGGTGCCAAAAACTTGCAAATGAAAATGTAAGCTTGATGTTTGCTCACTCTATCGGCGAGGTTAAGGTGCATGAGAGTTCTTATTTTGCTGGGGTTTTAAGCAAGCAAAGAAAATTAGGACTTAAGTTAATTAATGATTTTGTAGAAGATTTTAAAGCAAGCGCACCTATATGGAAATATGATATCATTAATGGCAAAAAAATTTATGCCAAAGAACGCTCTTTGAAACTTCAAGGAGCAGGAATTTTAAGCACTAAGGACTAAAATGCTAACTTCTTATAGTCAAAGTTTAGACATACTTCATTCACACATACAAACATATGAAAAAATAGAAAACATCGCTTTAACACAGTGCTTAGATAGAATTTTAGCCATAGATATCAAAGCTTCTACTAACAACCCTCAATTTCCCACAGCCTCTATGGATGGTTATGCGATCAAATTTAGCGAACAAGATGAGCCTTTGTCTATCATAGGCGAAGTACCTGCTGGAATTTTCCCAAGCTTTAAAATACAAAATAAAGAATGTGTTAAAACCTTTACAGGCTCTTTGATGAGTGAAGGTTGTGATACCTTAGTGCCTGTGGAAAAAGTTGAGGTTAAAAACGGTGTGGTTTATATAAAAGAAAAAGTTCCACAAGGCTTTGCTGTGAGAAAGGTGGGCGAAAGCTACACCAAGGGCGAAATTTTACTCACTAAAGGCACAAAACTAGGTTATAGCGAGATAGCACTTTTAGCTGAGCTTGGATATTTTCACATTAGTGTTTTTGCTAAACCTATCATAGGCGTGCTAAGTAGCGGAAGTGAGATCAAAGACTTAGGCGAAAGCTTAGAACACCCTGCACAAATTCGCTCATCAAACCATGTAGCCATAGCTAATATGGCAAAAAAACTTGGTGCTGAAGCTAGAATTTTTCCACTTTTAAAAGATGATATGCAAAAAACCCCAAGTGTTTTAAAACAAGCACTTAATGCGTGTGATATTTTAGTTACCACTGGTGGAGTTTCCATGGGGGATTTTGACTTTTTAAAGCAAGCTGTTAAAGAGTATGAAATCATCATAGATAAAGTCGATGTAAAACCTGGCAAACACATCAAAATAGCCAAATTTGAAGATAAATTCATCTTTGCTCTACCGGGTTTTCCATACTCGGCTATGGTGATGTTTAATTTATATGTAAGAGAACTTTTAAATGCTTGGCTTTTACAAGAAAAAGACTATATATTTAAAGCATTTGCAAATACTGACTATAAGAAAAAAAGTCCGCATTTAGAATTTGTAGCTTGTAATGTAGAATTTAAAGATGGAAAAATTTATGCCAATTTAAAAGGCAAAAAACAAGGCTCAAGTGCTATCATCAACAACCTTAACCACAAAGCTGCATTAATGATAGCAAATGATGATATAAAAGAAAATGATTTGGTTGATATAATTTTTATGCCTTGATTTACGCTGGATGAGAGCTTATGCGTTGTCCTTTTTCATCATAAGTTACAATCCAACTACCTTCTTTTATACTAACACTAGAACCTGTAAATCCTATCAAAGTATCACCTTTGTTTGTATTTACTGGCTTACTATAAAGCCTCCTATTTCCATCATAAACTTCTACCCACGAACCACTAACTTTAGCCAAAGTAATAGCCATTTTTTCTCCTTTAATTAAAATCGAAGGACGATAATATCAAAAAAAAAAAAAAACGCAAGAGCCAATTAGTCATTTTTAAAAATTGATGATTTAAAGCAAAATTTAACAAGGATGTAAAATAGATAAAAAATTAAATGATTTTTTTAAATTAAGAAAAGAATTTTATACTTTCTTTGATGAACACATACCAAAAATGGAAAAAGTTGATATTTTTGATTTTTCTAAAGCAAAAACTATGGGATGTAAAGGAAGTTTATAATCATTTTATAAATTCGACTATGCTATAAAAAAATGCTCGCTTGATATTTATAGAGCTTTTGATATTAGCTATAACAAAGATATAAAAAAATTTTAATGACAAGGTATAAATTTTTAACTTTTATTAAATTTTAAAAAAGATTTTTTAATCTTGATTTTTAATAAATTCGCTTTTATTAAATTCTTTAAAATTATACCAAGCTAAGACATTATAAACAAATCCTATAACAAAAAATACAAATCCTATTAAAATAGGCAATGTTAAAAAACCATAAAAATACATTTTACAAACTTTTATAAAATAAAACTGATTAGCTACTCTAGCTATCTCATAAAAAATTCTTTTTAAGAATTTAAAATATAGCAAACAAAATAAAATATGTATAGCCAACAAAAACGGAGTAAAAAACATTAATAAAAAATATTCTTCATTTAAAAAAACATAATAAAAAAATAAAATCATAAAATAAAGTAAAATAAAATAAAAAAATAAAATAAAAAGTGTTATAAAATAATTCTTGAATAAATTCTTAGCACTAGTATAAGTTTTTAATTGATATAAAACTATCATATATAATGTCGCGCTAATTACACTTAAAAAACCCATATAAGGCATAAAAGAACATAAATAAAAAGTTAAATAAAAAAGGGCTATAACCCTCACATTTTTAGATTTCTTTTTTATATCTATCATTTATTACCTCTTAAACTAGCTTGAATTTTTTCAAAAAGCATTTTTGCTTGTTTTTGATTTTGCTCTAACTCGCTTAAAATTTCCTCTACTTCACGCAAAGTTTTTTCTTCTTTTACGTTTGGGTTTTTAGCACTTAAATCATAATTTCTTTCTTCAAGTTCTTTTTTACTTACCAAATAAGAATTAGCCGTGATTTTTCTTTCTTTATAACATTTTAAAAATTCTTGCAAATGCGTGTATTCTAAAGGTTTGTTTTTAGTCAATTTAAAAGGTGGCACAAGCTCATAGTAATATACACTTTCATCATTTTCACCACAAATACTTCTTTGTCCTTTAGAAAAAAAAAGCACATTAGTTTTTACCGCACTATAAGGCAAAAACACCCCACTTGGCAAGCTTAAAACACATTCAAGATTAAAATTTTCTAGCAAGTCTTTTTTTACACTCACAAAGGCATTTGAATTTTGAAAAAGCACTCCTTCAGGCACTACTATGGCACACCTTCCATTGTTTTTCAAAGACTTTAAAATATGTTGTAAAAACAAAAGCTCAGTAGCGTTTGATTTTACAGGAAAGTTATTTTGAATTTGATCTTTTTCTTTACCACCAAAAGGAGGATTTGCCAAAATCACTTCGTATTTTTCATTTTCAGTTATGTCTGTGATTTTTTTATTTAGAGTATTGGTTTTGATGATATTTGGGGACTTAACCTCATGTAAAATCATATTCATCACACCCATTGCATAACTAAGTGGAGTTTTTTCTTTACCGAACAAGGCATCATTTTGTAAAAATTCAAGTTCTTCCACACTCAAATTTGCTTTTTTCTTTTTTGCCCTATCTTCATAAAGAATATGCAAAAAACTCTCTACTAAAAACCCACAACTCCCACACGCAGGATCATAAATTCTCTCTTTTGCTTTAGGGTCTAGCACCTCCACCATGGCTCTAACCAAAGGTCTTGGGGTATAAAACTCCCCACTATTTCCCCCATCGCTTCCCATGTCTTTTAAAAGCTTTTCATAAACCTCACCTAAAGCAAACACATCACTTTCTTTGCTAAAACTTAGCTCATCGACTAAATTTATAACTTCTCTTAAAGTATGGCCATTAGCTATGCGGTTGTCTATAAATTCAAAAATTCCACCTATCTTATACTCTATGCTTTTGAAATTTTCATTATCTTTAAAACTTTTTAGGTATGGAAAAAGCTCATCATTCACAAAGCTTAGCAAATCACTTCCACTTAAAGCATTTTTTACATCAAGCTTTCCTTCGCTTGTTTTAGGTGCTGCCCAAGCTCTCCAACTGAATTTTTCTTGCAAAATAGCCTTATAAGGCTTTTCATCTAACTCAGCTTCTAGCTTTAGCTCTTCTTCATAATCATCTAAAAATTTCAAAAAAAGCACCCAACTAATCTGCTCACTATAATGCATAGCACCGCTTATGCCATCATCTCTTCTTAGAATATCTGTGATTTTATCGATTTTACCTTGCATTTAAAAAATTCCCTTTCTAAAAAGTCTTAAAAGTTCTATATTAATATAATAATTATTTCTACCCATTTTAATGCACTCTAGCACCCCTAAATTTTCACAAATTTTAAGGTATTTTGAGGCACTTTGCCTAGAAATATCTAATTTATTTATCAAAAAGTCTATCTTTGTATAAGGATGAGAAAACAAAAGCTCCACAAAGTCTTTGCTGTAAAAATTCGTTTTATTTTGCAAAATTTCACCTACATTAGACATCATTTTTTCTATTATAGTAATGGTTTTTATCGTTTTTATAGCAGT
The DNA here is from genome assembly GCF_004357905.1 of Campylobacter lari. NCBI lineage: Bacteria > Pseudomonadati > Campylobacterota > Epsilonproteobacteria > Campylobacterales > Campylobacteraceae > Campylobacter > Campylobacter lari. The sequence continues at coordinate 92,084 of NZ_SMTT01000004.1, forward strand.
TTGCTCTACACCTTTGAGTATATATTCTATCCATTCTAAAATTGCACCTTCATCACGTACTTTTTGTAAAAGATTGTAATACTCTTCTTTGTTATTTACTATATAAGCGCTTAAATACAAGATAGGCAAATCAAGCAAGCCTTTATAAACTAAATAAAGTATATTGATAATCCTGCCTGTTCTACCATTACCATCGTAAAATGGATGTATGCTTTCAAACTGATAATGAATGATTGCCATTTTTACCAAAAAATCAAGTTCATCTAAAGTATCATCGTTGATGTATCGCTCCAAATTTCCCATAAGTTCTTGTATATCACTAGGATTTTGCGGGGGTGTGTGTTTGATTTCTCCTGTGGTAGGATTTATCAGCGTAGTTCCGCTTTGTTTTCTAAAACCTGCATTATTTCTTTCTAGTCTTTTTTGAATTTCTAAAATATGTGCATTTCTTAATAATTGCTCTTTTTTTAAAAGCTCATATCCTTTTTTTAAAGCATTTTCATAGTCTTTTACTTCTTTTACCGCTCTTGTAAGTTTACTTTCATCGATTTGAGATAAAAAAAGTTCATCGTGAGTGGTAATAATATTTTCTATCTCGCTAGAATCTTTAGCTTCTTGCAAGATCAAAGCATTGATTAATATATTTGGATTAGGCATGCTTTTGCTAAATCCATTTAACTCCGCTAATTTTCTCGAAGCCCTAATGATGAGACCATAAATATTTGCATTTAATTCTATATCTAAAGGAAGTTTTGGTGGTATGAATTCTTTCATAATTTTTCCATATGTTAAAATTTTTTTAAAATTTTTAACATTATAAAAAAATATGTTAAAAAAATCAAAAATTTTTAACATATCTAGTCTTTATGTTAAAATTTGATAAAAATTTTAACATTTATAATCTTCCTTGAAAAGCTTTATCTAGCAAGGATTTTTTAAGCTCTTGTAGATTTTTTATCTGTGCTTGATAGTTTTGCTTTAAATTTTTTACATGAGAAGAAAGCTCATCTAAATGCGAAGCGATTTGCTCTTGTTCTTTGAGTGGGGGTAGTGGGATTTGTAGAGATTTGATAAAGTCTACTGATACACCCTTGACAGTAGCACCTATACCGTTTTCTATTAAAAAATCTTTGTTTTTCTTAAAAAAATAAAATAAATATTTTTTATTCAGTGATTTGTGTGGTAATATTCCCTTTAAGTCTTGATTAATAGCTAAAGTGTCTTTTACTAAACAAACTTTCCCTAATCCAACCCTAGTTGCAATTAATATAAAATCCTGATTAATAATATTTGTAGAACTATTGTCTAAGCCTAAGTTTGTAATACGAAATTCTGTATCTTCAATAGTTTCTGTATTCATGTCTCTTACAGTAGCCCATTTAATCGTTCCATTTTCCCAATATTGTTTTATTTGTTTCGATGGAGTGCCGCCACCTATAATTTCGCAAATCTCCCCTAAGCTTTTCCATTCCCAACCTTGCGGGAGTTTGTAGTTTTCCTTAGTATTATCCTTTAAAGGGTTAAAAGCTTTTTGCAAGGCACTTTGCATTAACTCATCTAAATTTAGTAAATTCTGCTCTAAGATTTTTATACTCTCATCTATCTTTGCAAAACTTTCATCTAAAATCCCCACTATCCTTTCTTGCTCTTTGAGCGGCGGCAACGGAATTTGAAATTTCTCTAAATCTACAAACCTTAAATTATTTATGTTAGAACCTTTAGAAATATTGAAAATATAATTTTTATAAGAATCGCTTCTTAAATAATAAGCTATAAATTTATGGCAAATATTTAGATTGATAATTCTAAATAATCCACAAAAAGCCCCAAAAGTAAAATCATTTAAATTGTTTAAAAGTATATTTTTGCCTACAATATGTTTACTACCGCTACTCATTGCAAATAATATATCATTGTTTTGAATAATCTTATCAACTACTAATTCTTTGGGAATGATTTGTAGTTCATCTAAATTCAATTCATTTTGAATATTATTTGCTCTTAACAAATAAACAGATTTTTCATTCTTTGTGGATAATAGTTGCTCTTTTTTGTAAGAAACGCCCCTTATAAAAAAACCTATCTCACCAAGCTTTTTAACTTCCCAACCCTGCGGTAATTTTATCATTATTTTTTTACCTTGCTTTTCAAAAAATTAAACATCGTTACTATATCTTCTGAAATTTCTTCTTTTGGAATACTAAAAATAACTTGTCTCATTTTGTTTATATCATCTCCATTATCATCACTATACAATCCTTGAATAATATCCTTGCAATCTAATTCTTTTAAAGAATTAATATTATCCAAGTTATCATCTTTTTTTATATGATCATTTTTAGCTAGATTATCATTATTTATCAAATTTAAAACATTGTATTTTTCTAGCATAGTATATGAGAGTAAATAATTTTCTATTTCTCTTCTTTTCCAGACTCTCAAATAAAAACAATTTGCATAATCATTAAGACTTTTTAGGAGTGATTTTAAGCCAGATGGTTTTAATTCGTTATCTATTGAACTTAATATATAATTATCCTTATCACATATTATAAAAATATTTTTACTATTAAAATGTTTATTTTCTAATATTTTAATATAATCCTTACACCATTCAAGTTTTTTATTTCCAATAGTATCAGTATTTCTACTATATCCAGAAGGACACTTAAAAGGTTGTATTTGATTTAATATTTTCAAATCATCTTCATTATCAATTTTAATTTCACATAACATTTTAAAAATCTCCCAATCATTCAAATCATCTATCAAAACAATATTTTCACATTTTGATGCTATTTGATATTGATACATTTTATTTGATGTGAAATTATCTAGCCTTTTGCATAATTCATTAAAAATATCTTTACTTTGTAATTTTCCATTGTCAACCAAATAAATATCTTCTATATTTTTTCTCACAATACTTTCTGTAATATGTGATGTAGATATACAATAACCTTTAATGTCTTCCAATCGACTCCATAATTTTTCAATATTTTTATAATGTACATGTGAATCAATCTCATCAAATAAAAAAAGAGTATTTTCTTTATCGAAAATATCTAAAATAGCATAAATAGCTAAAAGCTGATACTCGCCATCACTTAAATCATCAAATTTAAGGTCGTTATCCAAAGTAAGTGTTACTGTGTTTATATCAATATTTCTATCATTTTGAGTTGCATTACTTAAAAAAGTAAAAATTTCAGAGCTATCTTTGCCAAAAATTTCATTAGCTTGATTTATGGAAAAATTTATACCTCGCTTTATTATAGGATAAGGTTCACTATTGAAATCTTCATAGTAATGTTGATCAAATTTTTTTTCAGCTATCTTCTCTAGTATTTTATAATCTATAGTATCTCTTATAATTCTTTTTACAACGCCTTTTGCTTCTTGCATCAATTCAATTTCAAGTCTTCGAATATAATCAGATAGAATTCTGAATTTAAAATATAAACTTATATTCTCAATATTTATATTTTTTTCCATTAAAAAGCTTTTTACCAAAGAGTCTTGCTTTGTAGAGATGGAAAAAAATACTAATAAAATTATCCAATTTTTATCAAAATAAAAAGAATGAACAACTTTTCGATTATTATCGTAGTTCTTTTTATTTCGCATCTTTTCTTTTTTATGTTTTTTAAAAATTTCAGTAAATTTTTCATTTTGTCCAGAAGAAAAACAAATCACATTAAAATTGTCATCTTGTATATATTTTTCAAAAATAGATTCTAGAATTCTTGACTTCCCACAACCATTTTCACCAACTAGCAAAATATTTGCACTATTTTCCAAATCTATATGCTGCGAAACTATACCTTTATACTCACCTATTTCTATTCTTTTATCCTGCATAAATCTCCCTTTGTAAATCATCAATGCATTGTTTTAAATTTTCCATACCTTCAAATTCACTCACTAGCTCTTTTACACTACCTAAAGAGCTAAGATCTATAAGTGTTTTTAACCCACTATCAAAGTCTTTTATACCATACTCTTGATACCTATCTAGTAAAAATTCCACAAGCTTTAAGGCTTTTTCTTTTTGGAAGCGTTTTAAAAATGCACTATTTTTTACATTTAGCACGCGTTCATGGCGTGTTTTTATCTCGCTGTTAAAGCTTAAGTGTGCTAACACATCATACACATCGCAGTCTTTTTGCTCAAAAATCACTGTCAATTCTTCCAAAACCTGCTCGCTTATGCGGTCTTTTTCAAGTTTTTGTAAAAATTCTTTCCTACTTGCTTGGTTACTCCAAATCTCGCGTAACTTTACTTCATCATCATAAAATTCTGCTAGCTTTCCTACTAAAAATTCCAAAAATTCTTTTGTGCTAAGTGGCTTGTCGCTATCTCCTATGTAGCTTGTCGTTATATCAAGCACTTTTAGTTTTGTGCCTTTTAAATGCACAGTGACTTCTTTTTGCTTGGTTGCTTCTTTAGGGTTGCTTTGCTCTCTTTTGTTTTGTATAGTTTTTACCTCGGTTTTTTCTTCATCTTTGATCTGCTCGCCATCCCATTTAGGATCATAAAAAAGTCTTGTTACTCCGGTAAAATCTAGTATAGTAAAAAAGTCTTTTCCCTCATACGCCCTAGTGCCTCTTCCGATGATTTGCTTAAATTCTATGATAGAACCTATATTTGCCAAAAGCACTATGTTGCGGACATTTCTAGCATCTACTCCTGTGGTTAGCATTTTAGAACTAGTGAGTATTACAGGATAGCTTTTGTCATTATCTTGAAACTGCTTTAAGTATTCAAGCCCTATTTTACCCTCATCACTTGTAACCCTCACGCAGTAGTCATCTCTTTTTACACTTTTAAATTTATCAATGGCTCTTTTTACTTCACTTGCATGAGCTTGGTTAGCACAAAAGATGATGGTTTTGTCCATAGGGTTGATGAGCTTTAAAATTTCTTTAGCTAGAAAATCGTTGTATTGAGGTAAGTGAATATTTCTTTCAAATTCATTGATCTTATAAAAGCCTTTTTCTAACTCACCTTCTATGATATCATCAGGGTTATACACATAGCCTTCACTAAGCGTAGTCGTAACACGCTTAACTTTATAAGGAGTTAAAAAGCCATCTTCTATGCCATCTTTAAGACTATACTCATACACACTCCCACCAAAATATCTATAAGTATCTACATTATCGCTTTTTTTAGGTGTAGCAGTAAGCCCTAAATGCGTAGCCGATGAAAAGTACTCTAGCACCCCTACCCAGCTACCTTCTTCATTCGCTCCACCTCTGTGACATTCATCGATGATGATAAGATCAAAAAAGTCTTTGGGGTATTGTAAGTAGAATTTGCTTTCTTGCTCTTCATTAGCGTTTTCTTGTTCTTTTGAATTTGAAGCTAGACTTTGATAAATTCCAAAAAACACATTTGCACTTGTAGGTACTCTACCATTATTTTTTCTCAACTCTTGCGCACTCACTGCCACGCAATCGCCCTCTATAGGATTAAACTCTCCTAAAGCTTGATCTCTTAAACTCACCCTATCACATAAAAATAATATCTTAGGTTTTTTGTCTTGATTTGTTTTATTCCACCTAGCTTCAAGCAAACGATAACACAAAGCAAAGGCTATAGTGGTTTTACCTGTGCCTGTAGCAAGAGTGAGTAAAATTCTATTTTTACCGTTAATCAAAGCTTCTATGACTTTATCAACTGCGATCTTTTGATAATATCTTAATTCTTTTTGGGGTATGTATAATTCTCGCTGTGATAAAAGCTTGTATTGCCATTCTTTTAAATTTCCATAAATCCTAGCAAAAAGCTCATTTGGGGTTGGAAATTTTTCTATATACTCACCGCTTGAAGTTTTTAGGTTGTATTCGTAAATTTTATCGCCATTAGTGCTATATACAAATGCTACATTTAAAATTTTAGCATATTCTATGCCTTGAGATAAGCCATCTAAAGGATCTTTGCTTTGTTTTTTAGCTTCTATGATAGCAAGATTATTGTTTTGAAATTTCAACAAATAATCTGCAAATTTTCTTTCGCCTCTTTTATTTCCTATAAGCTTACGCCCATCGGTAAAATAATAATTTCTTATGATATTTTCTTCACTCCAAGAGCTAGTGTGAAGTTTTACATCTATGAGTTTAACTCTAGTATCATCTTCTGAAAAATGCTTAAATTCCATGGCTTCCTTATGGATAAAAAATTTAAATAATTATACCATAAAAATCAAACCAAAACCCACAAACGCACCTTTAGTATAGTATCTTACTTTATTTTCCCTATTGCAATAAAAACCTAGCTTTAATATAATTTCAAAAACCACAAAGGAGAGAAAATGGACTCAAAAATCTTTTTAGAAAATGGTCGTGTTAAAAGTAAAGGTTATGCCATGCTTAGCAAAGATTCTAAATTCACACCTTTTGAATTTACACGCCATAAAGTAGGCAAAAACGATATCTTAATCGCTATCAAGTACGCAGGAATTTGCCATAGCGACATACACACTGCAAGAAGCGAATGGGGTAAGGCAACCTACCCTTGCGTACCTGGCCATGAAATAGCAGGAGAAGTTATCGCGGTGGGTGAAAATGTGAGTAAATTTAAAGTAGGTGATTATGCTGGGGTTGGGTGCATGGTAAACTCATGCGGAGAGTGCGAAGCATGCAAAAAATCTCAAGAGCAATTTTGCGAAAATGGTAAAACCATCTACACTTATAACTGCAAAGATGTATTTCATGATAATGAAAACACCTATGGAGGCTACTCAAACAACATCGTAGTAAGTGAAAAATTTGCTATCAATGTGCCAAAAAATGCACCACTTGACAAAGTAGCGCCTTTACTTTGTGCGGGTATTACTACCTATTCACCGCTTAAATTTTCAAACATCAAAGAAGGCTCAAGTGTAGCCGTAGCAGGATTTGGTGGACTTGGTATGATGGCAGTAAAATATGCTGTGAAAATGGGTGCAAAAGTAAGTGTTTTTGCAAGAAATGAAAACAAAAAATCAGAAGCTCTAGCTATGGGTGTGAGTAATTTTTATACTAGTACAGATAAAAGTGCGGTAAAAGAAAGATTTGACCTCATCATCTCTACCATACCAACCCTTTATGATCCGCTAGCTTATATGGATTTATTAAAATTTGGTGGTGAGATGGCTATAGTAGGATTACCTCCACATGAAGTAAGTCCTAGCATTAACATCATTCACTTTGTACATAAAGCAGGTAAAAAAGTATATGGCTCGCTTATTGGGGGCATTAAAGAAACTCAAGAAATGCTTGATTTTTCTTTAGAACATGGAATTTATCCTGAAATTGAACTCATCAAACCAAGCGAGATTGACAAAGCTTATGAAAATCTCACTTCAGGAAAAGCCAAATTCCGCTATGTAATCGATATGAGCGCAGAGGATTAATACTCATCAAAAATCACATCGCTAGTGTCAAAACCTCTTTGTTTGGCTATTTCAAGCAAAGAGGTTATTTGCTCTTTTGCTAAAATCTCTCTTGATAAAATCCAAAGATATTTTTTATCAGGACTACCTACGATAGAAACTTGATAATTTGTATCAATGTAAACAATCTCATAATTTGGCTTGTTAAAAACATTCATAAAAATACTAAATTTAACCGCTAAAGATCTTGGTGATTTTACCCTAGCTTTGCCATTTGCTTGAGAGATTTCTCCATTTTCTTTAGTGCATATATTTTTGACTTTGATTATAGGCGTAGAGCCTTCATACTCTAGCTCATATTCTGCCTTAGCACTTTTGCAAGTTTTTTGAAAAAATGCAGGTTTTCTAGCCATTTCTAACCATGTGCCCATGTATTTTTCTAAATTTATACCATCTAATAATTCTATCATTTTTCTTCCTTTTGATTTGCCTCGCCCCAATCACACATCGCTTGTAAAATAGGAATTAAACTTTGACCTTTTTTAGCAAGACGGTATTCTACTTTTGGAGGGATTTGTGGGTATTCTTTACGCGTGATTAAATCATCATTTTCAAGCTCTCTTAAAGTATGTGTTAAAGTCTTAAAAGAAATATTACCAAGATATCTTTTAAGTTCATTATATCTTACTACTTCATAGCGAAATAAACAGTACAAAACGCTCATCTTATACTTTCCCGAAATCAAAGATAAAGTATAATTAAATCCGCATTCCGTAAAATCGCACTTTTCTTCCATATACTTTCCTTTTATATAGCATCATGCTTTTTTATATTATAATCCAAAATCATTTTTTATCAAAATGAAAACAAATTAAAAATGGTTTCGATGTATTTCATCACAAATCTTATCATTGCTGCTATTGTTGGTGGGGCATGCAGGGCTGCGCTTCATTTATGGAAAAAGAAAAAAGAAAAAGATAGTAGTGAAAAATAATATGTGAAGCAAAATGCTTCACATATATCTATACTAATTGTCTATCATTTTTATGATATTTTAAAATACCCTCTGCACAACGATAAGCCAAAGCTCCAACTGTATCAGTAGGATTATATCCGCTATTGTGCTGAAAATTTCCTGCACCCACAACAAAAAGATTATCCATATCCCAATGTTGCAAATAAGTATTAACAACACTTGTTCGAGGATCAGCACCCATAGTAGTTCCACCCGTATTATGTGTAGATTGATAAGGCACAATACTATAATCTTTTAAATAAGTTCCTTTTTTAATTGATCTCACTCCTTGCATTTTTTTAGCTACTTCAGCTGTTTTATCTGTTATAAATTTATGCAAAGCGCGATCTTGATCTGTAAAATTATAAGTAAGTCTTACGAGTGGCGTTCCAAAAGCATCTTTATAGGTTGGATCTAAACTCAAATAGTTACTTTTATGTGGTAAAGATGCGCCTTGCCCTCCCACTGTAATGGCTCTTGTAAAATTATAGTTTAAAGCTTTTTTAAATTCAGCTCCCCAACTTGGAGTTCCTTTTGGCAGAGGAGCTGATTGGATAGGGCGATTTCCAAGTTGCACACTATAAATCATAGCTCCGTGTAAAAACTTCTCTTTTGAGTGATCAAAATTATCCCCATTATAATCATCGCAAGTTGTACCCAAAGCACCTGAACCCATATATGTATTAAATTGCTCATCAAAAAATGCTGTTGTTCCCATATTGATTTGATAACAATAGTTTTTACCTAAAGTACCTTTGCCTGTATTTGGATCGTATTGCTCACCTATACCACTTACCATTAAAAGCTTAGCATTGTTAAACATATAGCTTGTAAGCACTACAATATCTGCTGGCTGAATATACTCTTTCATAGTTCTAGTATCTACAAACCTAACTCCTGTAGCTTTGCCATCTTTTTTTAGTATTTCTATAACATTACTATGAGTTCTTATAGTATATTTTCCTGTACTCATGGCTTTAGGTATGACAGTATTAATAGGACTAGCCTTAGCACCATACTCACAACCAAAACGCTCACAATAAGCACAATATTGACATGGGGCTAGATCTTGACCATCTGGATTAGTATAACCGCCTTTTGAATTAGCCGCAGGTAATCTAAATGGATGTAATTTCATTTCTTTTGCAGCTTTTTCGAAGCGTTTAAGCATTTTAGTATTTTCTAAAGGTTCTTGCGGATAAGGACTTGATCTAAACAAACCCATTTTTTCAGCAAGTGGGTTTTCTTCTCCACAAATTCCACAGGTTTTTTCAAACTTATCATAATAAGGTTCCATATCTTTATAGGTTAAACCCCAATCTTGCAAGGTATAATCATTACCTAATTTATTACCATATCTTTCAAAACTTTTTGTTTTAATCTCAAAATCATAAGGTAAAAATCTAAAGGTCCAACCATTCCAATGCACCCCTGCACCACCAACATTACTTCCAAGTAAAAAAGATCCCATTTTTCTATATGGTAAAGCTAAACCATTGACATTATGGCGAAAAGTTACTGTATCTTTTGAGCAATCTTGCATTAAACCATAGTTAATACCATATCTCCACTCATCGTGAATCATTGCAAAATTTTCCGTAGTTTGCATCATACCACGCTCTAAGCTCAAGACAGTCAATCCAGCTTTGGTAAGTTCTGCTGCAACTATACCACCTGTCCAACCAGCTCCTACTGTTACCACATCTACTTTTTTTAATACTTCTACCATAATTCATCCCTCCATATCAGCTAAGCTCATAGGCTCTATGTCAAAAAACTCATCACTTGCAATTTTATCAATATAACTCATTTGAGCACCAGGATATTGCATCATTCTCCATCCATTTTTATTATCATTACCACCATAAATTGGATCAGACAAAACTCCAGCTATTGTCATATCCCTTAAAAGAGTAAAAAATTCAGAAGATTTAAATCCTATGAAATCGATTTTATTTTTTTCTAAATCAACTAAAATTTTATCCTGCTCAACTCCTTTTAAAGATGAAAAAGTTTTTTTATAACGCTTTTGAGATATTATTTCCAAAGCTTTAACACCCTCTAAAAAAATCTCATTACGCTTCATTGGGGTTTGATAACCTTGCTCAGCAATTCCTTCTATAAATGGTCCTTGTAAGTATTCTCTATCATTATAACCATAAGCTGAAGCTAATTGATTATCAATAAAATAAGGTACGCCTAAGCCTATAGCACCATCACCTTGCTCATCTTTTGGATAAATTCTCTCACATGCTGCACTTAGATTATCAAAATCGGTCTGCACTTGAAAAAACATTTTTCCTCTTATTTTATTTGAACCTCCTTGTGTTTTCTTATGCGCATGAGTTAATTCTGCAGCATGCAATATAGCTCCACCACTCATAGTACTAGCAGCAACCACGCCGCCACCTAAAAGACTTAATTTAAAAAAATTTCTACGATCAATGACATTATCTTGCATATCTTCCTCCTTTTTATTGACAATATCAAATCATATCAATTCTATTCCTTGATTTTTTAATATAGTCTTAAATAAAAAAAATAATACTATTTTTGTATTATTTTAAAAAAATCAATCATAAAAAGTAACATATTTGTTTTAAACTTTCTTATAATATAGTATCTTACATAAACTTCGGCATTGAAATATAGTTATAGTTAAATTATAATTTTAAAAAACATAAAAAGGAAAAATATGCAAAAAGTATTATTATTAAATGGTGCAAAAGAATTTGGACACTCCAAAGGAAGACTAAACACAAGCTTGCATGAGCTTGCACTTAAGACTTTACAAGAACTTGGTTTACAAACCCAACAAACACACATAGATCAAGGCTATAACACAAACGATGAGGTAGAAAAAATTCTAAATGCTGATGTTTTGATTTGGCAAATGCCTGGTTGGTGGATGGGAGAGCCTTGGATAGTGAAAAAATACATTGACGATGTTTTCACAGCAGGACATGGAGTATTTTATAAAAACGATGGTAGAAGTCATAATGAACCTACTAAGAATTATGGCACAGGTGGGCTTTTAAAAAATAAAAAATACATGCTTTCGCTAACTTGGAATGCTCCAATGCAAGCTTTTGATGATGAGAATGAATTCTTTAATGGAGCCGGAGTTGATGGAGTGTATTTACACTTTCACAAAGCACATGAGTTTTTAGGAATGAGTGCTTTGCCTACTTTCATAGCAAATGATGTAATCAAAAATCCTCAAGTACAAGAATATTTCACAAATTATAAAGCGCACTTAGAAAAAATTTTTAAAGCTTAGAAATTTGGGATTTGATGCTAGAAATCATTGATTTTTTAGCCTCAAATTCACTTTTTAAATTCAAAATAATCTGTCTTTTAGTCTCAATAAAATCAACAAAACTTTGCATATAATTTTTATAAATTTTTAAAACTACAGGCTTATTTAAAAGCAAATCTTCAAATTCATATACATTAAGCTCGGTTAATACTCTTTGATGTACTTCACTTGCTTTAGGATGATACAAGCTAAACTCAGTGCTATCAAGCTCGTAAAATTCTTTACTTGCATTCATTTTAGTACTAAAAAATCCCAAAGTAAGTTTAGTAGCACTTTCATAATTTGCCAAAGCCTTTAGATTAAGCTTTTCTAAAAATAAATCAAGTTCAAGTTGGCTTTTAAACAATAATTGTTTAAAATCTTTTAAAAAAAGTTCTTCACTAGCACTAGCAAAGCTTCTAAAACTAGCAAATTCTTTTTCACTTTCTAAGGCATTTTCTTTTTGTAAATTTGAAAATTGAGCCTTAAAAAGCAAAATTTGCTCTTCTAAATGAGTAAAAAATAAGGAAAAATCATCTTTAATTTGACTAAATTCTAAAGCGATTTCATTTTTTAATCTTTTAAATTCCTTATTCATTGCTTCAGAGTTATAAAACATAGCCAAAAATGCATCATCACTTGAAAGATATGGTGCTTTATAAGCAACTTTTTCATAAAGATTTTTCTTAAATAAACCCTTAGCTTCTTTATAATAACTACTATCTTTTTCTTTGATAAATTTTAAAATTTCTTGAGCAATTTTTTCTCCAACAAGTTTTAATTTATCTAAACAATTATGATTTAAAATTTTGATTTTTTGCTCTAGTTTGCTTGCTTTGAAAGTTTGCAAAACAGTATTAAATTTAAGCTCTAATTGCTCTAGCGCATTTTGAAACAAATCATATTGATTTGACAAAAGTTCACATAAATTACTAAGTTTTTCTTTAATAAAATCTTTTTTAATGCACTCATAATCAAGTTTTTTTAAATACTCATAAAGTAAAGGTAAATTTGACTTTTGCAAATCAAATTTTGCCTCTTTGCATGAAATTGCGATGATTTTTTCAAAATACTTATCAAAAACTAAATGTGCATAATTTAAAACATTTTCTAGCTCATCTTGACTTAACTTATCTTTTTGATTAAGTACACAAATTCCACCACGCTCTAAAAGCTTAGTATTTGCCTTTATGGCTTCTTCTTCACTTTTTTTGCCTGCATTATCAATCAAACTAAGCCAAATAGCACTATGCATAAAAGAAAGCTCTTTAAAAGTAGTTAGCGTATCGGTGGTGTTTGCATTTAAACCCGGGGTATCTATAAGTGTGATATCTTTTAAAAGCTCAATAGGTGCAAAAAGGTGCAAACTTTTAGTTTCTTTTAGCTCATTTCTTTGATCGCTAAATTTAGAAAGTTCGTCTATATCAACAATCTCATCACTGCCATCTTCATATTCAACTCTTAAAAAATACTCCTTAGCATAGCGTAAAAAAGTGGGCTTAAAAGTCACTGGCACCACGCCTGTTGGCAGGCATTCTTTTTGTAAAATTAAATTTAAAAGCGTGGATTTACCACTGGAAAATTGCCCTATAATGGCCACATTAATGGCTCTTTTATAGCTAGCTATAATCATTTCAAGATCTTTTAAAAACACATCATTTAAATGCAAACTTGGTTCTAAAAATGCATTCTTGATTGCTAAAATCTTTCCTTCAAAACTATCATCAAAGCTTTTACAATAAGCATTTTCATAAGCTTTTAAAAAATCATTAATCAAATCATTTTGCATTTAAAAGCTCCGTTTTTAAAGTCTTTAAACTTTGTAATTTTGTATTGTTTTTTTCTAAAAACTCTTTGGAGTTTTGCTCGTTTTGTTCTATTTGCAAAATCAAGTCTTTTAAGTCTTTGATTTGCTCTTCTTGCTCTTTTTCATATAAATTCAAACTAAGCTCTAAATTAGTAAAAAATTCTTGATTATTTTTTAAATCTAGTGCGATTTTTTCTATATTAAATGTTTGTAATTTTTCTAAAATTTGATTTTCTAAAGAGCTTTCTAGTTTATAAATATCTTGCGTGGATTCTAAATTTTTTAAAAGTCCTGCTTTTAATGCCATAAAAAGATCATTGGTAAAAATGCTTTCTATTTTTGTTTCAACCTTACTTTTAAAATCATCACAATTTTGCTCTAAAATAGCTTTTAAAAAATCATATTTCACACTTAGTGTGGTTTTAAGCTCATTAACCTTATACTCACTTTGCTGTTTTAACTCTCTTAAAAGATCAAAAATTCCATCTTTTAAAGTCGTATCAATGATAATATTTAGTCTTTGAGTGTTGTTTTTGATTTTATTATTTTGATTATATTTTAACTCATCTATAAGTTTTTCTTTTAATTTTTTAGCTAGTAAATGCAAAAGTGTTAAAATTTCTTGAGTATTTTCATCTTTTGTGTTAAAAATAGCACTTAGTTCTGCTTTTACTTGCATTAATTTTTCTTTTTTTGCTTTAAAATCGTTGATAATAGTTTGATTTTGCTTATCAAGCTCAAAGCTTTCATAATTTAGCATTTTATTAGAAAATTTAATTTTTTCTTCTATTTTTTCTAAATGTAATAATAATTCTTTTTTATAAGCACTTAGAGCAATTTTGTTTTTATCATATAAGCTTTTAGCTATAAGTTCTTCTAGTGTTAAAATATTACTTTGTTCTAAATTCCCACCTTTTTTTTGATAAAAATCATTAGCTAATTTTGAAGAAATACACACAAAATCTAAATTATTTAATAATTCTTGGCTAAGCTGCTTTTGTGCTAAATTTTCTTTGAGTCTATTTTTAGTATAGCTAATTACTTCTTGCAAGTCTTTTTGACTAAGCAAGTCAGCCTTAGTAAGCACAATTAAAAGCTTACTTACCCTTGAAGTTAACAAACATTCTATAATAAAATCACAATCTTTTTGACTAAGACTTTGAGAAGCATTCATAAGGTGGATTAAAAAGTCAGCCTTGCTTATATACGCTTTTGTTAAAAGTTCTCTTTGGATAATAACATCATCAAGTCCTGGAGTATCAACTATACAAACATTATCTTTTAAAAAATCAAGCGATGAAAAAAGTTCTATTTTTTTAATAAGTGCTGAGATTTTGTTTTTTGCACTAGTGTAATTTTTTAATTCTTCAATTTTTATTTCTATATTTTTATTTTCTTTTTCAAGATATTCATTTAGATTAAAATTTTGCTCTAATTGTTTTATAAGTTCTTGCATGTCTTGATTATCTTTAGAGCTTTTTAAAATATCTTGCCATTCTTCATCACTCCAAAAATATATCTTAGCTTTTTGATCTTTGCCGTATTTTAAAACACTCAAATTTGCAGTTTCAGGCACATTAGATACACCTAAAAAATCTTTTTTTAAAAGCGCATTTAGCATGCTTGATTTACCTGCATTTACCACACCCGTTACCGCGATAGAAAAATCAATATTACTAAATTTAACCAAAGCTTCTTGTAAGAGTTTTTGAGCTTTTTCATCCTCGCAAAGCTCTTGTAAGTTTTGATTAATGAGATCTAGTGTTTGATGTGAGTTTTTAACTTCTTGCTTGTAATCTTTTTGAATAACTTTTTGCCTAGATACAAAAGCACATATTAAAGTATTATTGGTGATTTTTTGAAGTTTTTCCAAAGCTTTTAAAAGCTCGTTTTTGTCTAAAATTCCCAAATTTAAAGCATTAATAAAACAAACCTGTGCATACTGTATACCATAAAGATCTAAGCGTAAATTTAAACTTTTCATCAAATTTTTAAATTCATTTAAAGCGCTAAATCTTTCATAATTATCAAGATTAGTACTTAAAAGAATTGCTGCTTTTTGAGCATCAATTAAACTTTCATCAAAAAGTGTATTTGTATCAAGATAAACACTATGATTTTGCCAAATTTGTTTTAGTAAGGTTTTAAGTGCCCCCTTTTCTTGGGGGCTAGGATTATTTGTTTCTTTGAGCGACAAGCTGTCTTCTCATATAAGCAATTTTACTTTGTAAAGGTAGTTCTTTTGGACAATTATCTTCACATGCAAGTAAAGACATACATCCAAATACACCATCATCATCGCCCACTAATTCATAAAAATCCTCTATAGTTCTGTGATCATGTGGATCTTGTAAATATCTAGCTGTTCTTAAAAGCCCAGTAGCTGCGATAAAGTCAGGTCTCATCAACTTAGTCGCACAAGAAGCAACACAAATTCCACACTCTATACAACGATCAAGTTCAAAAGTCTCATCAGCAACTTCTGGCTCAATACGCTCTTCAAGTTTAGAAATATCTGTTTCTTTTTCATTATGCACCCAGCTTTCAACGCGCTTACACATACCATCAAACCACTCACCTGTATTAACACTCAAATCTTTAATATGTCTAAATGCAGGCAAAGGCATAAGCTCTATAACGCCATCTGGATAGTCTTTTGTCAATGTTTTACAAGCAAGTTTTGGCTTACCATTGATCATCATAGCACAGCTTCCACAAATCCCTGCTCTACATACAAAGTCAAAACTCAAATCCGCATCCATTTTTTCTCTGATTTGAGTTAAGCACACAAAAATCGTCATAAATGGAGTTTCTTCAAGCTCATAAGTAACAAAATGAGGCTTAGAAATTTTACTTAATGGATTATATTTAAATGCTCTTATTGTTAATTTTCTACTCATAATCAACTCCTATTCTTTGATTTGGCGCTTTAAATTTAGCTTGCAATTCATAAGGCATTAAAGCATGTTGAATTTCATATCTACCTTTGCCTTCTGCTTCCATTTTTTCACGGATCGCATCAACTTCAGCTTGGCGTTTTTCACTTAATGGGTTTTCAATGATATTTCCTTTAGCACCATAACCTCTAAATGCAGGTGGGATTTCCATTTTCATAATGTCAAGATCTTCATACTCAACTCTAGGCATACTTTCACCTTCTACCCAGTAAGTATTTGTTCTTTTCATCCAATTTAAGTCATCTCTTTTTGGATAATCTTCTCTATAATGAGCCCCACGGCTTTCTGTTCTTAAAAGTGCACCATAAGCAACACATAAAGCAATTTTTAGCATTCTTGGAACCCTGTAAGCTTCTTCAAGTTCTGGATTTGCACATTTTAATTCTTTATCATGTACTTTTAAATCAAGTGATTTTTGATACAATTCTTCAAGCTCTTTAACCGCTTCTTCAAGACCTTGACCTGTTCTAAAGATAGCTACTTTTTCCCACATAATGTCTTTCATTCTGTTTTTGATTTCAAAGACATCATGCTTTCCTTCTTTACTTACAAGAGATTTTAAGTAATCATACTCTTTAGAAAGGAAAGATTTAACGATGTTTGTATCAATTTCTGAACCATTTTCTTTACAATATTGTGCAAAATAATCCCCTACGATCATACCTGCAACAACAGTTTCTGAACATGAATTTCCACCCAAGCGGTTAAATCCGTGCATGTCCCAACAAGCTGCCTCACCACATGCAAAAAGACCATTTAGCCATTGACTTTCACCGGTTGGTTTTGTTCTAATACCACCCATTGAGTAATGTTGCATAGGTAAAACTGGCGCCCAGCCTTTTGGACCCTCATCAGCAGGATCAATACCATTAAATGTTTTACAAATATCTTGAACATCACGAAGATTTTTTTCAACATGAGCACGACCAAGGATAGAAATATCAAGCCATAAATGATCTCCATAAGGGCTTTTTACTCCTTTTCCTTTTCTAATATGCTCCATCATTCTACGACTTACAACATCCCTACTTGCAAGTTCTTTTTTCTCAGGTTCATAATCAGGCATGAAGCGGTAACCATCAACATCTCTTAAGATACCACCATCACCTCTACAACCTTCAGTTAGTAAGATACCACTTGGCACGATTGGAGTTGGATGAAATTGCACTGCTTCCATATTTGAAAGTCTGCAAAGTCCAGTTTCAAGTGCAATAGCAGCTCCCGTACCTTCACAAATAACAGCATTTGTAGTTTGTTTATAAATTCTACCATAACCACCTGTTGCAATCATAGTTCCTCTAGCAACATAAGCAATTAATTCTCCATTAGTTAAATCTCTAGCAATAGCTCCTAAACATTTTTTACCATCATGAATTAATCTTACTGCTTCCATTCTATCAATGATTTTCACTTGATGTTTAATCGCTTCATTTGCCACACCATATAACATACAATGCCCTGTTGCATCAGCTATATAACATGTTCTCCATTTTTTAGTACCACCAAAGTCTCTTGCATTTATAAGACCATGCGCTTCTTCTTTTTCTTCGATAGTAGTTTTTTGAGCGTTTATAACAACAGTTCTAGGTCCTTTTGTAACTCTAGTCCAAGGCACACCCCAAGCAGCAAGCTCACGAACCGCTTTTGGAGCAGTTTGCGCAAACATTCTAGCTACTTCTTGATCACAGCCCCAATCAGATCCTTTTACTGTGTCAGCAAAATGCACATCTTCATTATCACCTTCGCCTTTTACACTATTTCCTAAACTTGCTTGCATACCACCTTGTACAGCAGCTGAGTGAGATCTTTTAACTGGACAAATACTTAATAAAGTTACACTCTGACCACTTTTTGCAACTTCAATAGCAGCTCTTAAACCTGCAAGACCACCACCAATAACTAAAGCATCACTATATTGTATGTTCATATTTAGCTCCATCATAAGTTTTTACTATTTGTGCTACAGAGTTGTTTTGGTAATTATTAAGACCTATTTTTGCAAAAGCAGCTAAGCTTAATACACCTAAAACTAAGAAGAAAATACTAATAAACCATTTTGCTTTTTTAAGTTTTTTACGACTTTCTTTTGCATCTTTACCTTCAAACCAACCCCATTTTACACATAATCTATATAAACCAATACTTCCATGCAACTCAACACAGATTAATAAGGCAATATAAAATAACCACATAAAATGACTTACCACTCTATCGCCTGACATATCAGCACTGATTTTATCTGCATTAGTTATAACAAAAATCAAATGCGCTGAACCTAGGAAAAACATTACAAAACCAGTTGCAGCTTGAACCCACCATAAAGAAGAATCACCATGATTCATATATTTTAAGTGTGTTCTACAAAGTTGATATTGTCTAAAATTGATAGGAAATTTTCTCATTGCAAGACCTGCATGCACAAAGAAAATCACTAAAACACAGGCGGCTAAAAAAGAAGTGATGTAGCTCATCATAGGGCTATCAATGATAAATTTTAGTTCCAAAAAGTGAACTACCGAATCAAAAAAATCATCACTAACCAAAATGGTAGAAACGAAAAACATATGTGCCCACATAAACAAGCCTAAAATCAAGCCTGTTGCACTTTGAATATAGTCAAGTTTTGCTGGCATTTTGCTTTTTTTGCCATCAACACTCTTGCCTAAAAAACCTTCAATGAGTTGGCTCATATTTACTCCTTTAAAAAGTTGATAATTTATAATATCGGAGCAATTATAGAACTTTTATTCTTAAAAAAAATAAAAATTTATAAATTTTTTTTAATATTTCTTAAATAAAAAGATAAAATTAGTCCTAATAAAAACATTATAATACTTAAAATTTGGCCCATACTCATACCAAAAGCAACAAAGCCTATACCAAAGTCAGGCTCTCTATAAAACTCACAAACAAAACGCGCTAAAGCATAAAAAATTGTATAATAAGCAATAAGCTCTCCATTGTATTTTTTATATTTTTTTATCAATAATAAAATAATAAAAACTATAAAACCTTCTAAAAATGCTTCATAAAGTTGCGAAGGATGACGCAATACCCCATCTACATAAATACCCCAAGGTACATCCGTAGCTCTACCAAATAGCTCTTGATTTAAAAAATTTCCAATACGCCCAAAAATATAACCACATGGCACACTAATAGCAACCAAATCTAAATATTTCCATAAATTTTGTTTATTTTTTTTACAAAAAGCATAAGTTGCTATTAAAAATCCTATAACAGCACCATGGTAACTCATACCTCTAATTCCTACAAATTCTCCATTATAAAAAGGATTAAAAATTTGCCAAGGATGCGTAAGATACCATAAAGTATTTGCATCATAAATTAAAATATAACCCAATCTTGCACCTAAAATTACACCAATTTCCACCCATATAAAATAACTATCAAGCATAGCTTTTGAAATTCCCATATTGTCTTTAATAGCATAGTATTTTGCAACCATTAAAGCAACAAGTAAGGCTAATACATACATAATACCATACCAATGCACTTTTAAACCAAAAATTTCAAAAGCCACTACATCAAAATTTGCATAAATATTTTGCCAAAATTCCATAAAAAAGCCTTTATAATAAAACACATAATATAGCAAAAAATTGTATAATTATAAAAATAACAAGGAGAGAAAATGAAAAAAATATTATTATTTTTTAGCATAATTTTATTTTTAAGTGCTTGCACTGGTAATCAAAAAACTTATTATATTTCTATGCCAAGTTTTAAAAGTTCTTTTGAAAAACATAACAATACAAAAGAAAATAGCCCAAAAGTTAAAATCAATGAAATAGAAATTATTAAAAATACTTTTTATAGTTCTTATTTTGAACAATCTACCCTAAATCAAAGAATCAATAAAAGCCTAGAATTACTAAAAAAACAGCTATTTAAAGATAGTAAAGCACTATTAGAAAGTAAAGGATATACTATAGATAATGAAAATCCTGATTATGCTTTTAATATTACCATCAGTGCTAACTTATATGAGGATAAAGTTACAAGAAATTCAAGTCTTGGAGGCGATAGTGTAGAATCTTCTTTTATGATTATTTTAGAAGCTCAAAGTCATTTAAATAATTTGCATCAAGAAGATACCTTCCAAAGCACAACAAGCTCTGCAAAATTAAATGATCCTATTATTTTAAACTATCCTATAAAAGGTCAAGCAAGTATAGAAAGTTTTAGACAAGTTTATAGTGCTGTCCCAACCCAAGTAAATGAAAGTCTTGCAGCTAGTGCTTTGGAAATTGATAAAGTTTTTATTGCTTTTTACAAAGAAATCACTTCTAGTTTAAAAACCAATATAAAAGAAATCAAGGAAGAATCAAAAGCACAAGAAAATTTAGAAGCTCAAGATATAAAACAAGATAGTAAAAAGGAAGAAAAAATCTCTCCTTATCAAAATAATGAAGTAATTATTTTTGAATAGCTAAAGCATGAAACACTTTGATTCTAAATTTAAGATCAATGTGTTTTTCTTCTGATTTAAATTCAACAGGCGTACTTATTTCTATTAAATTTTTATATCTTTGTAAATCATTTAAAAAAGAATAAAAAGCTTGTGGATTTTTCATCTTTACGCTAACTCCAAATTGATATTTTAAATATTCTTGTCTTTTTTTAATAGGAATAAGATTTATTTTGACATCATCAAAATAATTTTTCATAAAATCCATTAATTCTTTTTGAGAAAATTCCGCATTGATTTGAGCTAAATTTTGCGCGTTTGTACTTTGAAAATCTCTAATAACCTTTTCCAAAGCTTGTAATTCATTTAATGCTTTGGTGTTTTGAATTTGTTGAGCGGCTAATCTGGAATGTTCGATTTTATAATCCTTCAAAAAGGGTACAATTAAGAATAAAATCAATATTGCACAAAGTGCAACAAATGAAAAAGAGTAAATCAATATCTTTAATATATCAGCTTCTTCTAAGCTCTTATCTTTTTTGTTCATACATTTCCTCTGGTATAGTAATATTTACACTAACAAAGCGATACCACCCATTTTCTAATTGATAATAGCTTGTTTGAGAATTTGAAAAAATACTTCTTAATGGGGCTTCCAACAACAAGGCAAACATTTCTTTAGTAGGTGTAATACCTCTTAAAATAAGCGACCTATCTTCCATTAAAACCTCATCTAAAGATATATTTTTAGGCACTAAAGTAAAAAGGTTTTGAATACTTTTTAATAAAACTTTATTTTTACCATTCTCTCGTTCTTGTTCTAAATCCCCTAAAATCATTTCTGCTTTATTATTTTGTTTTACTAATTCTTGATATTTAAGTTTATTGGAATTAATTTGAGCTATGATTTGAGCCAATTCTTTTTTCTTATCATCAAGTTGCACAGATGCATAGTAGCTTTTAAAAACAACAACAATAAACACCACAAAAATCAAAGACACACTAATACTAGTAAAATAAATCCAAATTCTAGTAAAAAGATTAAAAACTGGTTTTATCTTAGGCTTTATTAAACTATATCTCATAGCTTCAAATCCTTAACTACAAGCTCATTCATCAAATTTAAAGTATCTATAAGCTCTACTTTTGGCTTTATAAAAAGCTCATTTTCTAAATAATCTAGCGAGGTTGCACTAAAACTTTCCTCATCAAAAATTACAATTTCTTCTAAAAAACTATTATCATACAAAGGATTATGATAAAATTCTTTTACACTTGAAATGATGTATTCTATCATTTTCATATCTGAACTAAAATTTTCTAAAGATTCCATAGGAAGCTGCTCTTCATTCTCATCTAAATCTTCAAGCTTATCAAGTTCTTTACTCATCTCTTCTAAACTTTTTAAATCATAATTTTGTTCATTTTCTTCTTCTTGGCTTTCATCATCAATTTGCAAATCAAATTCTTCTTTAATGTCATCAAAAAAATCAACTTCGTCATAATTTTGACTAGCTATATTAAAATAACTTCCAAATAATATAATCTCATTTTTACAAATTAACATCGCAACAAAATCATGATATCTATACACATAAAGGCCTATTTTTTCTTCAAAACCTCTATTTGCTATACAATGATAAAGCAAAGAAAAAGGTGAGTAAAGCAAATCTAAACCACCAAAAGCTTCATAATCTTCTTTGTAAGAACTCAAAGATTGATTGGAAACATACAACAAAGCATTATTAAAAGGAATACATTTAACATTATTTGCTTCTACTCCAAAATTAGAAAGCTCTTTGAAATTTGAACTTGGCACTACACCTTGAGCAATAGGTGTAAAAAAAGTACAAATATAATAAATTTGAAAGTCTTTACTTAAATTTTTAACATATTCTATTGCTTTTTCTTTATCTTCAAAACTTTTTTCAAAAGTATCAACTGGTTGAGATTTTTTCCAAGTATGACATCTTATAATGTATTGTTTTTCATCATAACAAATACAAATTAAAAGCTGTAAAATATACTTTCTAAAAAAAGATAACATGGTGTTTATCCTTTATCTATTTGACTTATCATATCAAATTTTTCTTTTATCAATACTTTAGCTTCTTCTAAATTTAAATTTTGTATTTTGATTTCTTCACTTAATCTATAAGTAATCTTAGAAAAAGGCTTAGGTAAGATCATTTTATCCCAACTTTTAAATTCCCAAAAAGAACTTGCTTCATAATTTAGCAAAAAAAGTGGAGCATTTTTTTTTAAAGCTATCATCACAGAACCATCTGAAACACTATGATAAGGTCCTCTTGGCCCATCTGGAGTGATAATCACATCATCGCCTTGATCTAAAATTTTAAAAGATTGTTTCAATAAAGCCAAGGCACCTTTGCTTGTGCTACCTCTTAAAGCATCCAAACCAAAAAAAGCAATATTTCTAGCAATGATTTCTCCATCTTTATGGTGTGAAATCATCACATAAGCTTTTTTTCCTTTAATACCCATTTTACGATAAGCAAAAGGCATTAGAGCAAGACGCCCATGCCAAAAAAGTATCACACATGATCTTTTTGGAAGCTTTTGCCCTAAATAAACCTTTCTACAAGTTAAAAAAATTAGCCATTGTAATAAAAAAATTCCAAAAGCTAAAAGATTAATCTTAAAGGATTTCACCATTTAACACCATACGCCTAGGATTGGTGATTTTTACTTTTTTCATTTGTCCTAATAGCTCTTCACTGCCTTTAACTTGAATCAAAAAATTATTATCACTTCTACCTGCTACAAAACCTTCACTTCTTAATTCTTCAAATAAAACTTCAAATTCTTTATCTTTTTGTTTTACAACAATTTCATCTAAAATTTCTGTATGTCTTGCTTGTAAAACACTCAAGCGTTTTGAAGCTATATCATCAGGAATTTGATTTGGCATAGTTGCAGCTTTAGTTAATGGTCTTTTAGAGTATTTAAAAGAAAACATTTGCTCAAATCGCACTTTTTCAAGCACATCCATGGTATCTTCAAAGTCTTTATCACTCTCACCTGGAAAAGCCACAATCACATCAGTAGAAATACTCACATCTTTACACATAGAACGAAGTTTCAATGCTCTATCTAAATACCACTCTTTAGTATATCCGCGTTTCATAGCCTTTAAAATTTCACTTGAACCACTTTGCAAAGGCATATGCATAGACTTACAAACTTTAGGATTTTTAGAAAAAACCTCTAAAAATCTATCGTCCATATGCAATGGATGTGGGCTTGTAAAGCGGATACGCTCTAAACCTTCAATTTCACTTAACTTTTCCAAAAGATCTGAAAAATTAATCTTTTCATGTGCATTAGAAAATCTTTTGCCGTAATTGTTAACATTTTGTCCTAGCAAAAAAATCTCTTTAGCACCCTTAGAAACAGCTTTTAATGCTTCATTTTTAATAATCTCAAAAGGTATAGAAATTTCATCTCCTCTTGTGTGAGGCACTATACAATAAGTACAATGCTTATCACAACCTATGGAGATGTTAATATAGGTCTTATAAAGGCTATTTCTAAAATCTGCAAAAGCATAATTACTCTCATCAAAATCTATATCATTACCTAAAAATTTTGGAGTATTTACGGCCTTTGTGATTTTAGAAACATTTCTAGCACCCAAAACAAAATCCACATTAGGAGCACGCTTGAAAATCTCATCTCCCAAATGTGAAGCAGTACAACCACAAACTCCTATTTTAGCTCCATTTTTTTTGATTTTTTCAAAACTTCCAACTTCTGAAAAAAGCTTATGCACAGGCTTTTCACGCACCGAGCAAGTATTGATTAAAATCAAATCTGCTTCTTTTGCATCTTGAGTTAATTCATAATTTTCTTTTTCTTTAAGTTCAGCTATCATGTGCTCTGAATCACGCACATTCATAGCACAACCTAAAGTTTGTATAAAAAGTTTTTTACTCAAAGAATATGTACCTCATACATAAAATCTGCATCATCTAAACCATATTTGATTGTTCTATGATAAACACATTTTCCTTTTTTTTCAAAATGCTCCACCAAAGCGATTAATTGCTTATGGGCATTATCTTTATCGAAATAGAAAAATTTTTGACCTTCTTTATCCACAGCCTTTTCAATACTTTCTAAACTTATACTTTTTGGCTTTTCATCAACAGAGGTTCTTGCTATTTTTAAGTCCATATCATCATCCTCAAGTTTTTTTAATCTGAAATTATAGCAAATTTTACTTTTAATTAAACTTATTAAAGATATAATTTTATTCTTCAAACTTTTAAAATCCAAAATTAAGGTTGTATTGTCATTATGGAAAAAATCACAGATATAATTGAATCCATTGCTAATGAGAAAAATTTACAAATAGAAGATGTAAGAGAAAGAGTTAAAAAAGCACTTATTAATACTGCTAAGAAAATTTATGGCGATAAGTATGAATTTTTTGTTGATTCAGGTAAAAATTTACAACTTTATCAAAAAATCATCGTAGTAGCTGATAATGATGAAAGATTAGAAAATGAAAATGAGCATTTTATCGCTTTAAGTAAAGCAAGGGCAGAGGCTAAAGATATAGAAATTGGTGATGAGCTAACTTATGAATGTTCTTTAGAAAATTTAGGTCGTACTGCTGTAAATATCTTACATAAAGAATTAGAATATAACATTCAAAAACTCTTAGAAGAAAAAATCTATGAAAAATACCAAAAAATGGTAGGACATATGGTTTTTGGTAGCGTAGTAAGAGTAGATAGTGAAGAAAATACTTATGTAGAAATTGATGAGTTTCGTGCATATTTACCTAGAAAAAATCGTATCAAAGGTGAAAAATTTAAAGTTGGCGATGTGATTAAAGCTGTTATTAGACATGTATATATTGATAAATCAGGTATGAGAATGGAGCTTAGTAGAACTAGTCCTAAATTTTTAGAAGCTTTATTAAAAGCTGAAGTTCCTGAAATCAAAGATGACCTTATAAATATTTATGCAAGTGCAAGAATTCCAGGCGAGAGAGCAAAAATCATCTTACAAGCTAATAGCCCGAGTGTTGATGCAGTAGGAGCAACTGTAGGCATAAAAGGAGTTAGAATTAATGCTGTAAGCAAAGAATTAAAAAATGAAAATATCGACTGCATTGAGTATTCTAATGAAATGGCAATTTTAATCACAAGAAGCTTAGCTCCAGCCATTATAAACTCAGTTAGTATCGAAGATAAAAAAGCCATTGTAACGCTAAATAGCGAGCAAAAAAGCAAAGCCATAGGAAAAAGTGGTATTAATATACGCTTAGCTAGCATGCTTCTTGGATATGAGATAGAGCTTAATGAAGTAAATAATGAGGATAAAACTAATAACCAAGAAGAAGCATTTAAAAATCTTAAAGCTTTATTTGGAGAAAATTAAAGTTGCTTACCGACAGTTTGTTCGGTAAGTTTTTTCTTTAAAACCAAATCCACAACCTCTTGCTCTCTTTTATTTGCCTTTTGGCAGTGATTTTTATCAAAAAAATCTGTAATTTTAATAACTATTTTAGCCCATCTTTTATCGCGTTCTCTCCAAGCATGAGATGATAAAGACTCCCAAGCATAACCATTAAACAAAGTAGCATTGACAAAATGATCAAGCGCTCTCACACCTTGTCTAACCCTAGCAGGATTGCCAAAAGTACCCACTATAACAATAAAAAGATAACTAATCACCGCTAAAGGAACGATAGCGCAAAGTAGTATAGTTCCTGCTAATTTTTCTTTCATTTTTGCCTTTTTATAAATCTTATATTCATACCATTTGCTGATCTTATAGTTAATCTTCCTACTATATCAGGTACAAAATTTTCTTCTAATTCTAACTTATAAGTCCTTAAAATATTAGCTAAAATCAAAACAGCCTCTTGCATAGCAAAGCCCTGCCCTATACACACACGCTCTCCCATACCAAAAGGCATATAAGTGTCTTTTTTAATCTTGCTTTTATCTTCATGGCGACTTGGATCAAACTCATGTGGATTTTCCCAAAAACTATCATGTCTATGGATAAGCCATGGAGCCACTACTACACCTGAGCCTTTTTTGATGAGCTTATCTCTCATTTTGTTATCATTTCTTGCTTCTCTAGCAAAAAAGCCAACTGGCGGATAAAGTCTTAAACTTTCTTTAAACACATTTGTAAGATATTTCATCGCTCTAATATACTCTATTTTAAACTCCTCATCGCCTGCAACTTGCATGATTTCTTCATAAGCTTTTTGCTGCTCATTTGGAGAAATACTTAAAATATATAGTGTCCAAGTTAGCGAGCTTGCAGTAGTTTCATGGCCTGCTAAGAAAAGCATGGCAACTTGGTCTAAAATTTCATTAAAAGAAAATCTCTCATTAGTATCTGCATCTACTACCATAAGCAATGATGATAAAATATCTTCATATTTTCCTTGATCATTTAGGGCATTATCATATCTTGGCTTTATAATATCTGATAAAACCTTGCGTATAACTCCACCCGCTTTAAGTCTTTTTCTCTCACCTAAAAGATTTGAAAGCCAAGTTGGGAAGCGAAACATTCTTCGCATAGCTGTTTTAACTGTTTCTTCTTGCACAGTTACAAAAGCATCTAAAACAAGTTTGCCTTTTTGCTCATCAAGTTTTGATGACATGATAGTTCTAAAAATCACATCTGCAGTCACAAAAGTCATAGCTTCATCTACTTCTATAATCGCTTTATCTTCATACTTTGCAAATCTTGCCATCATATCAGAAGCTGCTTCACTCATCAAATCAAAAACTTTAGAAATCCTTGTCATTTCAAAAGAAGGTCTTAAAAGTTCTCTTTGTTTTTCCCATACTCTATCGTTAGTTGTAAAAATACTTATACCCAAAAGTGGCTCCAAAAGCTCATGTAAAAGTTGGCTTTTTGGATATTCTCTAACCTCATCTACCATAATGCGTCTAACTTCTTTTGGATCATTTACTACATATAGATCAAATCCGGGCATTTTTACTCTACCCATCATCATTTTATAGCTTCGCTCATAAAGTCCATCAAGCCAAGATCTTCTTTTTAGTAAAAAAGTAGTTAATGTAGAAGCTTTATTTTTATAAGGCTTTGGATGAAAAGGACACTGACCCATTTTTTCCTCCTATTTGATTTTTTCTTCTAATTTATTTTTACCTATGACAAATTCAAAAAAGTTATATACTCCTTGAATTTGTGTGGCAAATAAATATAAAAAATGTGCTTTATATTTTTCTTTTTTGATTTTTTTATAATCTTTGTTTTTATATAAGGTATGAAATTTAGCCGAAAGGTATTTTGGACTAAATTGTGCTTTTACTCCGCTTGTGCGTATAAAATCAACTTGTGCAAAACAAGCCCCATCAATAATAGAAGTAAAATCATACCATATTAAATTCTTACTTCCTAAATACTCTAAGTCTTTTCTAAACTCAAAAGATCTTTTTTGATAGCTTACCAAAGGTATACACTCACCTAAAGTTAAAACCTTTAAATTTTCAAAAGAAACATTTTCTTTTTCACATTTTCTAAACACTTTTGCTAAAACATTTATGCAAAGCACCGTTCCTACGCTATGTGCGCTTAAGATGAGCTCATAGTTTTTATCATTTGCATTTTCTTTTAGTTTTTCAAAAATAACTCTAGCAAAATCATCTATTCTTAACTCAAGTTCACCTTGAGAATTTTTCTCCCAGTTTGCACAAAAAGAACAAATTCTAGCTATCCAAAAAACAGCTAATTTCTTACCTAGTTTATAAAGCATTTTTGGTAAAAACACTAACGATAAAACAAAAGCTAAAATTCCTAAAATAATATGAAAATTTTGCAAATAAAATAAACTTCCAAAAGCACAAACTAAAGTAAAAATCAAACTCAAAAGCACATAAAAAAATGGATAATAACCTGTGATAAGTTGATGTGGGGATTCTTTACCAAATTTTAAAAAAAGCCCTGTGATGGTATAAATTCTAAAAAAACTATAACAATCACTCAGAGCATCTTTTATACCCTCTGACCAGTTTTTTTTGACTATATCATTCCAGCTTAAAAAGGTATAAGAAGTGCTTGTATGTGGGGTTTGAATTTGCCAAAAAGGATAAATATTAACTTGAGCTTTTGATAAAGTATAATCATAATTTAAAAGTATATTCTGCTCAGCTAAATTTTTTTTAAACATAGCATAATAATGCCTATATCCTCTAGGATCATAACCAGCTATATAAAAAACATCTCTTTTTTGGCATATTTTTTTCATCAACATCCTAAATAAATTTAATACTGAATTTAAAAATATAGCTAAAGTTGTTATCTTTGTCAAATACCTATTTAAAGATAAAATGAGGGGTTTTTACTCTGAAATTATTCATTAAAAAATATTTTATAAAATAAATAAAAATTAAAAAAAATCAAGAAAGAACTTATGGATGTAATCTTACTAGGTGGTAGTAATAGTGTAGTTAAAAATGGTCTTAGGATAGGTCTTGAAAATAAAGACATTACATTATATAATTACGCTTTAGGGCTTAGCACTTCTTTACAAAATCTTTATGAATTAATACGCCATAAAAAAACTATAATCAACAGTGATTTTCTCATCAGCGAATCAAATATCAATGATTATTTAAGCCCTATGAGCTTAAATATTATACTTAGAAATATTGATTATTTTTACGAAGAACTTTACAAAGCAAACAAAATTACTATAGTGCTTATACTCCCCATACCAGCTTGTAATGATAAATCAAAAGCTATCAATGAAGCTCATAGGAAAAATTGTACTCATTATGGTTTTAATCTAATCGATGTAGATCTTTACTACCAAAAAAATAATCTTTATGATTTTGATCAAAACTATAAATTCCACCCTATACCACTAGCTATGCAAGAGCTTGGTAAAAACATCATTAAAAATTTACACAGGTTTAAAAAATCTAAAGAAAATATCATTTGCTCAAAAAGAAAATTTCATATCTTTACGCCCTCAAATTCAACTAAAATAGAGCATAAAAACTCATTTTTTTGTGAAAAAACTATAAATATCAAAGCTAATGAAAAAATCATTTTTCCAAAAGAGTTCAAAAATTATCAAATCTTAGGCATACACACTTGGAATCACGCCAGTTCATTAACCCATGCTATATCATCTATAAGCATTGAAAACTCATCTTTTAAATTAGTAAAAAATTTTGGACTTATCAATACTTTTCAAGATATACAAAATGAAAAAGCAATTTGTGATGAGCAAACCTTTTTGTATGTTAATACACAAATTATCAAGCAAAGTGAGGAAAGTTCGGGCTTAAGCATAGCAAATGAAAAAACACCAAGACTTGATTATGTGGACTTAATAGGAATTTTACTTTTAGAAAAAGATGATGATAAAAAAATTGAATGTAAAATTCAACTTATAAATGCTTATGAGCTTTTGATACCACCTATAGCATTTTATAAAGAATTAGTGCTAGAATACCATGAACTAAAAAAACTTGATATGCAAACATTTTTACAAAGTCAAAATCATAATCTTTTGCGTTTTTTAAATCATAAAGGCTTAAAAAATGAATATGAGATGTTTATCCACCAAAACAATAAACTTTATGGAGCTAGCTTAAGGATAAAAGAAAGATTAAGCTATAAGCTTGGAGAAGCTATCATGAAAAATAGCAAAAGTTATCTAGGGTATTTTAAAATACCCTTTGAACTAAGAAAAGTCAAAAAAGATCATTTTAAAAATCAAAAAGATCAAAAAAATCTACCACCACTAAAAGCCTATGCAGACTACAAACACGCTCAAATAGCCAAAACACACTTGCCTTATCTTTTAGGTAATGCACTTTTGCAAGCTTCAAGAACTCCTTTTAAAATAGGCTATTTAAGTTTACCTTTTAAACTAAAAAAAATTGCAAAAAACTATAAAAAGAAAATTTAATCTAAACTAGTATTTTTGAAAAAATTTCCATTGACTTGGGTTTTATATATCACATAATTTCTAAATTTAGCGTGCAAAACAGCATCAGGCTTATATGCCCTGCATTCTTTCCAAAAAGTATGCAAGCTTTTTTGATAAGTCAAACCTTCTATATCATAAAAAGCTTTTCCCATAACTTTTAAAGGGCTATTGTGATATAAAGCAGAAAGTCCTACTGTGCTATTTATAACTATAGCACCTCTTGCATTGATTAAGAGCGTAGGTAAGTGTAAGTCATGTATATATAAAATTCTACCCTCGACATTGTATTTTAAGCTCAAATCTTCTATAAGTTTAATATAGTCCCTATAGCCACGATCCATAGGATGGTGCTTAAAAACTAAATAAGACTTTGCTTTGGCATGATTAGCAAAAGAAATGATTACTTCTTCTATAAATTTTTCTGTAGTTTTTTTATAATGATGGGAGAGTTGAGTATCATTATGCACTTGTAAAATAGCCAAAAAATACTTTTGCTTTAGGGAAAGAATTTTTTCGTTTAAACTTTTTTCTGTGATTTTGTATTTGTTTTTTCTATATACTGAGCAAAGCCAAGGTAAAAAGTCAAATAGTTTTAAACTTCTATGATGTAAAGAATTATTAAAATACCAAGAAAATAAAAAAGCAAAAAGCCAGTATAAAAATGAAGCAAAGGCCATATTTCTAAAAGTGCTTGAGAAAGTTTTAAATTTAAAATCTTTATCAAATTTTTTCTGACTTAGATAAAATTCTTTTTCTCTTGGTAAAGTGGAGTTTGCATTTACTCCATCCTTTTCAAAAGTAATGAAGTTTGGTCTTATATAACCTTCTTCAAAAATCCATACTTCAATACCCATTTGCTTAGCAACATTAATGGCTATTTCATGCACTTTTCTACAATCATTATACATAATGATAACTTGAATTTGTTTTTCTTCAAAAAGCTTTTTATAAAAGTCTTCAAGATCAGCTAAACTTTTAGTGTAATTAATGCTTTTAAAAGGATAAAAGAAAAAATCCCCTCCATTAAAATTTACTTTATAAACCTTAGCTTTTGGAATTTTTGTAGCAATTTTACGAAAAAACCCTCCCACAGGTCCTTGGAGTAATAAAACATTTTTACCAGAAAATTTTTTTAACTTTTTACTTAAATTCATCTAATCAAAATAAATTCTACTAATCTTCTTATTTTTCTTAATATATAAATTCTTATATCCATAAACCAACGCAAATAAAATTTAGAAAAATAATCTTTTTGCATTTTTAGCATTATATCTAATGCAAGCTCAACTTCACATAAATTTTTACTTTTTGGATGGATGTATCTTGGATAAAGGATCAAAACCCCAGTAACAAGCTCTTCTAAGCTAAGCACTCTTGTGCGTCTTGGAATTTTATGTAAATCGCTTGTCAAACCCCAACCTGCATAAAAAGGCTTACCATACACCACTACTTTTTTACCACGCAAAAGAGCATCAAAACCGCTTGTAGAGGTTATAGTGTGGACTTCATCACTCGCATTGATAGCACTATCTATACTGACATTTTCTATAATCTCATCGCAATATTTTAAAATAATACTTTTATCTTTTAAACCCTTACGGTTACCGCTTAATACATCAGGATGAGGTTTAAAAACTATAAAGGCGTTTTCATTGGCCTTTCTTACGCTTTGTAAAAGTTTTAAGGTATCATAACCTGCACCACCTAAGATCATAGAAGCATCATCTTCTACTTGAGCAGGGATTAAAATGATTTTTTTATCGGTATTAAAATTTAGCTTTTCATGTTTTAAGCCATTATACTTTGAAAATTTATTTTGCGTGATAATAGTGATGAGTTTTTTAGCTCTTTGTTTTAAACTCTCATCAAATTCATGATTTTGTAAAATATCTTCTAAATCACTTGGCTTGTTTGGATCAACATACAAGCCTTTGCAATCTATTATCAAAGAAAAAGGACGTGTAAGATCTGAACCTAAAAAAACAGAGCGTAAAAAGCCATCTTCCACTAAGAAAATCTCATTATTAAAATCTTTAGCCAATAAAGTTTTATCATACTTTTTACCCCAAATAAAAATTTTATCTTCAGGTTTTAAATTCGCTTTGTAAAGTTCATCAAGTGAGTTTAAAAAAATGATTTTATTATTCTTGGCTTTAAAAAATGGTCTCATAAACCAACGCTTCCACAAAGTAAAACCTAAAAAATACAAAGTATTTGAATTAGCTTGTTCTATCTTTTTATACTTTGCTAGGGTATGAACAGTATCAAAAATATCACTTTTTTGATTTAAGTAAGGATTAAAATACTCACTATATAAAATATAAGCAGCACAAAAAACCTCTTCTAAACTTCTTTTTTTTAGCCTTCTTTTGCACACTTGTTTATCTTGAGTTAAACCCCAACCTGCATAAAAAGGCATACCATAACACACACATTCTCGCCCTAACATCAAAGCTTCAAAACCCATACCAGAAGTCTTAGTATAGACTTTTTTAAAATAGCTTAATAACTCCATGGGATTATAATTTTCTTTTATAACTACACATTTGCTTGGTAAATCTTGTGCGTTAAAATCACTTTGTCTTTTACCACTTAATACATCAGGATGAATTTTAATGTATATTTTAGTATTTGGATTTTCTTTGATGGCTTCATTTATAATATCTTGAGTTGAAAAATTATCAGCTAAACCAAATTTAAGAGAAGCATCATTTGCTATTTGAGTTATGATTAATACGCGTTCTTCATTGGCACTAAAAAGCTCTTTTGGTACGCAAAGATTATTATTATACTTGCTAAGTTTTTCTTTTTTTATAAGCTCTATAGCTTTTTTTGCTTGCTCTAACTCTTCTATATTAAACTCATAAGTATTTAAAATATTTTCAAGTTTAGATGGTGCAGTCGCATCGTAATAAATTCCTACTTCATCTTTGACGATAGAAAAACTAGGGCTATTTTCTACACCTAAATTTAACGAGCGTAAAAAGCCATCTTCTAAAAGCAAAAATTTTGCACTATATTTTTTAGCTAGTTCTACAGCTTTTAAACCTGACTTTTTTCTACCCCAACCTACAAAAATATCTTCCTTTGTGATGTTTTTGTAGGCATGATATAGAGCTATTTTATAAAAATTTTTAACATTTTCTTTTAATTTTTTTGATATAGTGTAAAATTTCATAAATCTCTCTTTAAATTAAAGAAAGATTATATCAAATTTTTCTATTTCTAAACTTTCTTTTCAACTTCCTAATTTCAAACAACATCTTAACATACCCACCCTTATACCAAGTTTTATTAGCTTGTATAAGAGCTTGTCCTAATTTATAAGAAAGATGATTTTTAAGTTTTAAGGCTTCTTTACAATCAGGATAAGATTCTAAAGGAGGTAGTTTTAAAGAAGGATCTTTTTTTATTTTTTCTTGGTAGATTTTTTGTTCTTGTTTATGCGAAATTATTATACTTAATAATGCTACAGGTATTATTAAGTAACCTAGTATAGATTTAGAATTAACTATCATAGCTTGGCCTAATTTATAAGAAAGTTGGTTTTGGATACGAGATTTAGCTGTACCATATTTGGAAATAAAAGATATTATTTTATTTTTTGTGCAAATTTCCAAATTTTGATCAAAAATTTTTTTATCTTTGCTTATAATAATCTTATTTTTATTATTTATTTGAGATATTTGTTTTTGTATAAAATGATTTGATTTTTGATTATTTATCAACTTGTCAATTCTTAAAGATTCTATAATTTCGTTTTTATTTATAAGCTTATTTTCTAACAGATTAGAATATTTTCTATATGGAATATGAAAAAATATTTTTTGTTCTTCTAAATCATAATCAAAAATTTCAAAATCATCTTTATAAATATCTCTAATAACTTTATAAGTTACCTTATTATAATAATTACTATAATTAAAATGTTTACTTTTATTTATATGAACAAGCTTATCATTTCTATTTAAAATCTGTAAAATTTTTGCAAAATCTTTGCTTAAATTTTCAAATTTACCTACAAAATTTACTAATATCTTTTTTTGTTCATTGCATAAAAACTTATATTGTGGCACAAAATGTATCCAATTTAATATTTCATCTTTTACTTTTTCATTATGCAAATCCATAATAAAATCTTCAAAAGAAAAATATTTATTTAAGTGAATTTTAGCCCAATTTGCATCCCAAGAATTACCTCCTCCATTTCTTAAATAATGATATGCAGAAACCACTCTATCATAAGGATTCCTTACAAAGCCAAAAGAAAAATAATTCTCAAATCTATCCCTGTCAAGCTTTACATAATCACTCGCTTTTACATGACCAACAAGCCATCTATCTGTTTGATATATTACCCTTTCTATACTACTGCCAGCAACTTTTGGCACATGAATAAAAATACACTTATACTTATCATGAAAATCTTTAAACATCACACTTTCTTCCATTTAAAAATCTCAAAATCATATCCACATTCTCATTAAGATCTTCTTTTGTTATGTGTATATGTGGGTTTTTAGGTTTTTCATAAGGACTATCTATACCTGTGAAATTTTTAATTTCTCCATTTCTTGCTTTTTTATAAAGTCCTTTAGGATCTCTTTTTTCACAAATTTCCAAAGGTGTATCAACAAATATTTCTATATATTCATCATCATCTAAAAGATCTTTTATAAGTTTTCTATCTTTTTCAAAAGGCGATATAAAAGCACAAAGTACTATCATACCAGCATCTACAAAAAGCTTACATACTTCTCCTATGCGTCTTATGTTTTCTACTCTTGAAACCTCATCAAAACCCAAATCTTTATTAAGTCCATGACGTACATTATCCCCATCTAAAAGATAAGTATGAAAACCTTGTTCAAAAAGTTTTTTTTCAACTGCATTAGCCAAAGTAGATTTACCACTACCACTAAGCCCACTAAACCATAAAACACATGGTTTTTGATTTTTAAGTTTAGCTCTTTGAGTTTTTGTAATGCTACTTGTATGCCAAGTTAAATTTTTACTCATTTTTTTCCTTAAAAACTAAAAAATACCGGAGTTATAGTTAAAACAATAGCTGAATAAGTCAAAGAAACTATCCATCCTATTTTTATAAAATCAGTAGTTTTATATCCACAAATTGAACCTACCATCAAGTGAGTTTGATAACCATGTGGCATTAAAAAAGCACAACTTGCCCCATAAGCAACCGCTAATATAAACGGAGTTGGATTAACTTCAAGCGCTAAAGCAGTACTATAAGCGATAGGAAAAGCCAAAGCTGCGGCAGCGTTATTGGTAATGATTTCAGTTAAAAGCAAAGTTAGAAGATAAATTCCCACAAAACTACCATATAATCCATATACCCCAAAAGTTCCTATAATAAACTCAGCCAAATCTTTAGCTAAACCACTATCAACTAAAACTTTAGTAATGGCTAAAGAAGATCCTACTATGATAAAAATTTCCAAAGGAAAGCGTCTTTTTACTTCATCAAAACTTATGATTTTAAATATAAACAAGCAAGCTAGAAACACTAGCAACGCTTTAAGCAAAGACACTAACTCCAAAGCAGATAAAGCAATGATGGCTAAAAACGCAAAAATCACTATAAAACTTTGGATATTACTTAACTTTTGATTTTGCATAATATTTGAGATAATGTAAAAGTTTTTATTGATATTATCTCTTGAGTGAAAGTCCTTACCTACACTTAAAATAAGCCTATCTCCAGCTTGTAATAAACTTTGGCCAATTTTTGAAATATTTTTTGAGCCTCTTTTTAGAGCTACAATCCCTGCATCAAATTTAGCTCTAAAATTTGCTTCTTTAACGCTTTTTCCTATCAAATTTGACTCAGAATTTATAACAACATCTATTAAATTTAATGTTTCTAGTTTTAAATCTTGTGAGCCAATTTGCAAGCCATCAAATTTTTTCAAAGCCTCTAAATGTGCAATATCTCCACTAAAAATTAACTCATCTCCTTCTTTAATAAGCTCATTGTGACTAACAGGGGCGATAAGCTCATCTTTTCTTTGAATTTCAAGTAAAAACAAAAACTCTAAATTTCTTAAGCCATTTTCTTGTATAGTTTTTCCCACTAATGAGCTATTGTTTAAAACCTTAGCATTAATTAAATACTCATTAATGACATTTTCTCTTTCTTTATACTCAGGCAATAAAAAGCTAAAAATCAAAAGCACTATAAGCACTCCAACACTTATACAAAAACCCACCGCAAAAAAATCAAAAATCTTTAAACTTTCCAAACCATTTTGCACTACAAAAGAATTGACTATCAAATTAGTTGAAGTGCCTATCAAAGTCATAGTTCCACCAACTATGGAAAAATATGAAAGAGGGATGAGTAGTTTAGAAGGAGCTTGAAATTTGTTATTTTTTATAATACTCATAAAACTCGCCACTACTGCAGTATTATTTAAAAAAGCTGAAATACTAGCTGTAACAACTCCAAGCTTTAAAAGTGATAGATGATAATTTTTACCTATGATAAATTTAGAACACCAACTTATCACAACGCTTTTTTCTATAGCTAGTGAAACTAACAAAAGCAAAACAAGCACTATCAAAGATTCGCTCGTATAAGAGCTAAGCCAAGTATTTAAATTTAAATACCCCAAAAGATAATAAAGCACAGCTACACTACCAAATAAAATAAAAGGTTTAATTTTATTGCTAATTAACAAAATAAGCAAAATTAAAATACTTAATGCAACAATAATTTTCATATTTTTTTACATTCCCATTCAGGATAGTTTTTTCTAATGTAAGCATTAAGTTCTATTTCTGCTTGAGTATAAATTCTACTCTTTTCTTCGCTTGCTAAAATTTCTTCTACCATACCCGCTGCTAAGGTTTCATTAGAGTATTTATCTATGATGATAAAACTTCCTAAAGTTTTATTGTCCTTGTAAGCTTTAAAGGCCGTTTTTTTATTAAGCTTTAAGGTGCATTTAGCAATATCATTGAGTTTTAATTTATCGCTTTGAAATTCTTTGAAAGTATTAATGTCTTTTTTAAAATCAATTTTTTCAAATACTACATTAGTAGTTAAATTTGCTATTTTGATAAGATAATTTTCATTTAAATTAAATTTAACCTCACTCATCCATATTACCATAGCTTTAAAAGAATTTGAAATTTCTATACTATGATTTTTAGAAGCTATTACATCGCCTCTTGAAATGTCTATCTCATCTTCTAAAGTTAAAGTTATAGCACTTGGAAAGCTAGCATTTTTAGCACTTTGAATTTTTTCATTTTTATCGGGTACATTCAAGTTTTTAATACTAGGTGTGATAATTTGTTTTACTTTACTTGTTTTTAAAGAAGGTAAAATCACAACTTCATCTTTGATATTTATACTACCACTAGCAATATTTCCACAAAAACCTCTAAAATTTAAATGAGGGCGATTGACATATTGCACACTCATGATAAACTCATCACTTAAACTAGTAGCAATAGGCAAAGTATCTAAAAGCTCAGATAAGGTTTTTCCACTATACCAAGACATATTAATACTTTTAGAAGCTATGTTGTCTCCATCTAATGCACATATAGGAACAAAATGAGTTTTAATATATTCATGATTTTTTAAGCATGGTAGAATTTCTTGATAATTTTTACAGATTGTATTAAAAATTTCTTGATTATAATCAATCAAATCCATTTTATTCACAGCAATAATAAATTGTTTTGTGCCAAGCAAACTCGCTATGTAAGAATGTCTTTTAGTTTGAGTTAAAACCCCTTTTCTAGCATCTATAAGTATGATAGCAATATCAGCTGTACTAGCACCTGTTGCCATGTTTCTAGTGTATTGTTCATGGCCTGGAGTATCTGCTATGATGAATTTTCTTTTTTCACTTGTGAAAAATCTATATGCTACATCTATGGTTATGCCCTGCTCTCTCTCACTTGCAAGACCATCTACTAAAAGTGCAAAATCAAGCTTTTCTCCTGCATTACCAAGCTTTTTACTATCTTTTTCTAAAGATAAAATTTGATCTTCAAAAAGTATTTTTGCATCATAAAGCATTCTACCTATAAGGGTAGATTTGCCATCATCTACACTACCACAAGTGATAAATCTACAAAGCTCTTTATTTTCATGTTCTTTTAGGTATTTTTCTACATTTGTTTTCATTAAAAATACCCCTCTTTTTTCTTTTTTTCCATACTTGCTTCTTCATCAGTGTCTATAAGCCTACCTTGTCTTTCACTTGTTTTAGAAAGCAAAAGCTCTTCGATGATTTCTAAAACATTGCTAGCACTTGAGTTTATGGCTCCTGTTAGCGGGTAGCAACCTAGAGTTCTAAAACGGACTAATTCTTCTTTAGCGTTTTTAGCAAGTTCTTTTGGCATACGCTCATCATCAACTAAAATTTTAGCCCCCATGCACTCTACCACCGGTCGTTTTTTAGCAAAATAAAGACTTGGCAAAGGAATATTTTCTTTATAAATATACTGCCATATATCAAGCTCAGTCCAATTACTCAGCGGGAAAACTCTTATGGATTCGCCTTTTTTATGACGACCATTGTAAATATCCCATAATTCTGGGCGTTGATTTTTTGGATCCCATGAGTGATTTTCATCACGGAAAGAATAAATTCTTTCCTTTGCACGCGATTTCTCTTCATCTCTTCTTGCACCACCAAATACTGCATCAAACTGATATAAATCAAGCATTTGTTTTAAACCCTGTGTTTTGGCAATATCTGTGTGCATGGATGAACCATGTGTAAATGGAGAAAGGTTTAATTCTTTGATTTTAGGATTTTGATAAACTATAAGCTCCATACCAAGCTCTTTGGCGCATTTGTCTCTAAATTCTATCATCTCTTTAAATTTCCATGTGGTATCTACATGCACCAAAGGAAGTGGAGGTAAACTTGGGTAAAATGCTTTTTGTAAAAGACGAAGCATAACCGAGCTGTCTTTACCTATACTATAAAGCATAGCTGGTTTTTCAAACTCAGCTATCACCTCACGAATGATATGAATGGACTGTGATTCTAAATATTCTAGATAAGATATATTGAACATAATCTTCTCTTTCAAAATAAAAGAGAAGATTATATCAAATTTTACTAAATTGAGCTATCAAAGTATCTGTTGCGCCTAATGATGCTAAAGTTTGCTCATAAGCATTTTGCAAGATAGGATTATCTATAAAATTTCCCCAATGCTTTTGCCCTGCAGGAAGTCCATTTGCTAACCAATATAAAGTATTTGACAATGGATATCTTTGAACACATTTAACAAATTCCACTCTTAATCCTGCTTTTTCGCCTAATTTTTTTAAAGTATGTGGACTGTACAAAAATATATGCGGACTCCAATAAGTAAATTCACTAAAGGCTTTATTTTTATAAATAGTTAGCAAAGCATCATTCGCATTAGGAACTTCTACTATCATCTTTCCATTGTCTTTTAACTTGGAAGATAATTTTTTTAAAATACTAATAGGATCTTGCAAATGCTCTACTACATGGAATGCTGTTATAACATCATATCCCTCCCCTATCAATTTTAAATCAACTTCATCTAAATTTCTATATAAATTAATATTATTATTTTTATAAATTTCTTCAACTTGTTGCTCGATTTCCACTCCAGAAGCACTTCTAACAAAAGGTTTTGCTTGTATTAAAAAACCAGCATATCCACTTCCAAAATCTAAAATATCTTTCCCGACTATAGAATTTAAAATAAACTCTAATCTTGATTTATTGGGAAGATATGTATCGTTAATAAAATCTGTTCTTTGTGTAAGTTGATAAACAGATAAATCATGCATATTTCCATTAGCATAAAAACCATCATCAATATCTTGAGAATCTAAAAATACTAGACCACAATCACAACATTCTAAAATTTTAATATCTTTATTATCTCTAACTTTACCCTCTCTTTGAAAATTTTTTTCACTATTACATAAATAACATTTCATTTTCTAATCCTTTATAGTTAAATAAAATTTTTATATAACTCTTCTACATAAGGTTTTTTGCATTTGGTTTTCATTTCTACGGGAATAGTTTTCACAAACTGAATAAAATCGGTAATATTTATATCCGGATTTATTTCTAGCAAATAAGTGGCAAAATTTGGATGACAATGGTATAATGCTGTAACAAAATAGTATGGATTATAGCCCCATTTTTGCGTTTTCTTTATAGGCTCAATATATAAGTCAATACACTCTAGTATTTTTACCATATCATATTTCATACCTTTAATACTATTAAAATACTGAGCAATTGCTTCAGTATATAGATTTCCTGCGCATCTTCCAATTCCTTCCAACGAAGAATCAACCATTAGAATTCTATCTGTTTTATATTCAAATAAATCTTGAGCACAAGCAAAAGACATCCCAGTGTTATTATGAGAATGGAAACCTATAATACATTCTTTATTAGCAATAGAATCTATTATTTGAAAGTATCTTTTATTATCATCTTTTGTCATATAACCAAAACTATCCACTATAGAAATTCCTGCAGGATTTATTTCTGCGATTTTTCTGATTAACTCTTCATATTCATATAAAGTATAATCTATGGTTACCATGGGTTGTAAAAATGTTAAATATCCACTATCAACACTTTTTTTAGCAATCTCCAATGCTTCTTGAACCTGATGTTTATAAAAAACGACTCTGATACCATCTATAGACTTTCCTGAAAAATCTGTAATATCATTAGCTGAAAATTGAGTCACATCAATCATAGCCAAAAATTTGCTATTTTTTCTATCAATCGGTAAAAAATCTTTGATTTTTTCTATAGTATTAAATATACTTTTGTTATTTGTATTTATATCTTTATTTAGATACCCACATTCTATAAAGTCAATATTTGCTGATGACAATAAGTCTAATATCGATTTTATATCTTCATCTTTAAAATTCCAACTATTAATATAGCCTCCATCTCTTAAAGTACAATCAAGTAATTTAATTTCCGCCATAATTATCTCCTTTTAAATTTTTTACAATAATACTTGCTAATTCAAAATCCTCTTCTGTATTTATATCTATAGATTCAACAAAAGACACTTCAACAGCTTTTGGATTTATCCCTACTCTTTTCTTGTATTTCATAAATACTTCTTTTTTAAAAACATACACACCGGATGTTTCCCTATAAACAACCTCCAAATCTTGGCTTCGTGAAATAAGCATAGGATTAAAATTTAAAGGCTTGAAATCACTTGTCCATAGATAATCTTGAATTTTAGTAACAGTAAAAGAAGAATCATGCCCATTTTTGATAACATTTTCAAGGCACTTTAAAATACTACTCTCTTTTAAGAATGGAGCGGTTGCATGAGAATATATATAAATATCAGCTTCAATTGTGTTTATAAATTCTTGAAAAATTTCTGTAAAATTTGTATTATCTTCATCTAACTTTTTTGATCTTTCCAAAAAAACAATATCATCATCAATAAAATTGTTAATTTTTTTATCACTGCAATAAACATAAATCGCATCTATACTATTAATTCTCTTTAATACTTCTAAATTATACCGCAATAAAGGTTTTTGACCTAATAGTCTAATATTTTTATTTGGGCATCTTTTATTATGTAATTTTATTGGCATTATAGCGACTATTTTCATTATTTTACTCTCTTTTACTTTTTATTTTTTTTATCACTAACAACATCTTAACATACCCACCCTTATACCAAGTTTTATTAGCTTGTATAAGAGCTTGTCCTAATTTATAAGAAAGATGATTTTTAAGTTTTAAGGCTTCTTTACAATCAGGATAAGATTCTAAAGGAGGTAGTTTTAAAGAAGGATCTTTTTTTATTTTTTCTTGGTAGATTTTTTGTTCTTGTTTATGCGAAATTATTATACTTAATAATGCTACAGGTATTATTAAGTAACCTAGTATAGATTTAGAATTAACTATCATAGCTTGGCCTAATTTATAAGAAAGTTGGTTTTGGATACGAGATTTAGCTGTACCATATTTGGAAATAAAATTTGATTTATAAAAAATAAGATTATTTTTTACTTCTAAATCTTTATTTTTTACTTCTAAATCTTTATTTTTTACTTCTAAATCTTTATTTTTTACTTCTAAATCTTTATTTTTTACTTCTAAATCTTTTATATCATTAAATTTAATTTTTGCCTCATATTGTTTAATGAGATTGGAATATTCTTTTAAAAAAAACATAACATTACTAAAATTATGTACATCATCATCAAAATAATTTTCACATTCATCAATCACAACCTTATCAACCAACAAAAATCCTATCAATCCAATACCATGACTTCCTACTTGTAAAGGCCAAGCCCTCTGTTTTGTAATTTCTTTACGATAATTCACATGTAATTTAGTTATATCATCAATAACAAAATCTTCAAGATAAATTTCAGAAAATGTCTCCCATCCCCAAGACATTTTTCCAAAGCAATATTTTTTATTTTCCAAAACATAACAAGAATGATCTACCTGGCAAACTCTATTCCAAGTGTGAACTCCAAGTAAAATTTTTCCATGATATTTTTGTGGGAAAAAAAACTTAGAATCTGATTTTAAGCTTAAAACAAATTCGGTTCCGATATGATTTCTAGCTTTAATTAATTTCAAATTATCTAAATCACCAAGTTCAACAACCGTGAAATTAGGTCTATTTTTAACTCCTAAATTATTTTTTTTTGGATAATAATATTTATCAATATTTCTACAAATTTCAATAGCACTTCTTTTTGATATTTCAAACAAGGGATGATGAAAATCTGGAATTTTTAAAAAAAAATCTAATATTCCATTATCCTTGCAATATTGATGAACATCTATAAGATTAAAACCATAAAAAGCACATTGGCTTTGATGAAAATTTGCATACCTATTTGAATACATTTGATAATAATGCCATATAACTACAACAACTTTTTTTTGGAGTTCATATAATTCTCTATACAACCATTGAAAATT
Source organism: Campylobacter lari (assembly GCF_004357905.1). NCBI lineage: Bacteria > Pseudomonadati > Campylobacterota > Epsilonproteobacteria > Campylobacterales > Campylobacteraceae > Campylobacter > Campylobacter lari. The sequence continues at coordinate 135,924 of NZ_SMTT01000004.1, forward strand.
CCGAATATTATTTTTATAGACTTCGTCTACACCTTGTTCTTCTGAAATTCCCAACACAATTAGATCTGCATTTTTTAAAATATTCGCATTTTTTGTTCTTTTTAAATTATATATATGAGAACCAGCTGATATATTGGAAAACCCAAATGTAGTTACATTGGCACCAAATTCTTTCATACCTGCAATAAATCCACCATTCCATAGCATATCGCAAGTACCAAAGCACACAATATTTTTGCGACTAGAATTATTCATTTGATAAAATACTCTCAATCATATTTTGTATGGTAAATAAATTTTTAAAATTATCATACTCCAAATAATCAAAATCAATCTCTATACCATAAAAATCTTCTATTGCACCAACTAAATCCATTATAGCAATACTATCCATTATTTTTTTTTCAAACAAATCATCAACATTTTCATCAATATCATTTCTGCCTATATTACTAAATATAGTTTTTATATCACTCATATTAACCATAAAATC